>NZ_JAMPKD010000037.1:0-51039 GCF_039961915.1 Trichocoleus sp. DQ-A2 | reverse complement strand
TGAGTTTCTCGGCTTAAATCTCTAATAAATCTCATAAGTCTCTTGTTTTCTTGACTTTTGTTTTAGCTTATTCTACTTTTTATTATGTGTAATTTATTTTACATAAGCACTTATCTATTGATGTTATATAGAAACTTTCCGTATAACATCCTTATTTAGGATATTACACGGAATTTTCTGCACAACTTCCAATGGAACAACGTTCAAAGAAACTCCTCGAACAGTGCAAGATGTTATTAGGCTTAAGCACTATTCTTATCAAGCAGAGAAAACCTATATCTATTGGATTAGACGCTATATCCTTTTTCATAATAAGCGCCATCCCAAAGATATGGGAAGTAAGGAAATTGAAGAATTTTTAACACATCTTGCTGTCAATAAAAATGTGGCTGCATCAACGCCAAATCAAGCATTTCATGCTGTTTTGTTTCTCTACAAAAAGGTATTAAAACAAGATTTAGATTTGAAAGTTAATGCAGCTCGTGCAAAGAAATCTAACTATTTACCAATCGTTTTGATAAAAGATGAAGTTTTAGCAATTATTCAAAAGTTATCCGGTGCATATTAACTTTCAATTAAGTTGCTTTATGGCACTAGTTTACGCTGTGGCAATAATCCCGAATTTAGAGCGAGTGACTCTTGACCGTTCGCTGCATTTGAATAGTTAAGCTTCATCCTTTCTGATTAATGGCACCAAGTGCATCATGTAATCTCGTTTTCCAATTGGTACACCAGCCATGCGAAGAATATCGTAAGCCGTGACCATATGGAAGTAAAAGTTTGGAATTAGGAATTCATTCACATAGGCATTACCAGATAACTCGACGTAGAGGCTCTGACCCAAGTCAATGCGCGTCACCTCAGCTAGCTTTGCATCTTCAGCGTTAACACCCAAAAGAAGTTCCTTAGTGTTTGCTATGTGTTCGTATGCCTGTGTGAGAGCTATGACGTCTGGCTTTAGATTATTCGCAGGTTTGCCATCACACCACAGAGCAAAGTTGCGTGGTTGATTGCAGGTGAAAGCAATCTGTGTACCGAAGGGAAACATATCAGCTGCAATGCGCTTTTGAAGGAACGACTCGTCATCACAAAAATGAGTCTGAGCTGACTTCAAGAGATGCTCAAGAGTCGCTAAGCGGCTTTGAAAGAGGGTTCGGATTAAATCTATATTCTGGCTTTGCATTTTGTGATCCCTCAAGTCTTTTCTATGAACCCTAGCTGTACTTAGAACAAATTTCAGCCTAACGCTCTTGGTCAGCGGTTGCCAACACTTTATTTAACTCCACAAGTGGCCGCTGCACTAGGGTTGTTATGCCGCGATCGCTCCAACAGATATCAATCCTCAGTAGATTGCTTGCTGCTCCAAAAAAGTTGAAGCGCTGACTCATCAACGATGTAAGCTGACTCACCATCCCTAATCACTCGTTTACCAAGCCGAGGAAAAACGCCAACATCTAAGCGTCCTGCTTCTCCACCTATCAGATATACAAGGTCTTCATCGAATGGATTACGAAGATGATGGGGTTGTTGAGGTAGCCCAAAGCCCATGAAGTCTCCTGGTTCGACTTCGTACTCCACATCTCCAATTTCCGCAATACCTCGACCCGACAAAATTTAAACCCATTCTTCTTCATTTTGGTGAGCGTGGAAAATGAAGGATTCCTTGCCTGATGGTACACGAGCAATCGTTACACCAATGCGTTTAAGACCAACAGCACGCCCAAGGAAGCGTAAATAAATTTCTGAATTGGGGTTAAGCGGATGATGAAACTCAAACGCATCCATTGAATTGATGTCTGATGCTTTCAGCAGGGAATGTTGTTCATCAGTCACGTTGATGTCCTCCTATCAAGTTGGTAAAGGGTCTGAGCACCACAATAAAGCCTAAACCGCTCCGCAGATACCCTTCACCTGCCGCCCTACCGAAACCTCAAAATAATTCAATCCTGAACATCGACAGATAGCCCTTTGGTTGCCTCTTTACCGAAGACTCAGCAGCATAACGGTACAGTTGAGCCGATACAGATAACTTTGTGATTCCAACTAATCAATTTTGATGTTCGGCGGGTGCATGGGCGTTGTTGTACCGCGTAGTTATGGAACAAACCCAAACGAATCCATAGTTGTCGTGCTACTACTTGAGCAGGGCTATTCACCTCCAAATACGCCACAGTAACTTCTCCAATCGGAGTTCTCCCTAAAGCTTCACCAGATTCAATACTGGCCTGGAAATACTCACTCCATTGGGATTAATTGGGACTATCCACGGTTTGCAGCTTGACTCAAAGCATTCATCGCACTGACAACTTGCTGAATTCCGCTCGACTGTTGTTTAGCCGTTAGAGAGATTTGCTGACTATTCACTGTAATCGTATTGACTGCATCTACGATCTCTTCCACGGTTTTACGGCCTTCATCGGATACTGCCACAGTAGCTTTCGTCGCTTTTTGAATACTGGCTACCAGTTCACTAATCTGTTCAGCCGATTTACGGCTTCTATCCGCTAGTTTTCGAATCTCAGCAGCCACAACAGCAAAGCCCCTACCGTTTTCGCCTGCCCGAACTGCTTCGACCGCCGCATTGAGTGCCAACATGTTCGTTTGGTTAGCTAAATCACTAACTAAGTTAGAAATCGCATTGATTTGAGTCGTTTGATCTCTAAAGTGTAAGATTTGTTCTCCAATTTGTTCGACCTTCGCTTTTAAGCTAGAAGCAGTTCCAGAACCGTTTTTTTGCTCACTATCATCAATCAATATGAGAACTTGGCGCGCTCCAGTTGCAGCCGCTTCAGCTTGTTCAGCCGCTTGCCGAGAAGAGGTATTTAACTCATCCATTGTGGCAGTCGTCTGATTGACCGAAATAGCCTGCTGCTCCAGGTTTCTCTGTAATTCTGTCGTTTTAGCCTCCAATTCTGTCGTTTTAGCCTCCAATTCTGTCGTTTTAGCGGCGACCTCTCGGATCATTGTGTTGAATGCCTGTGCTAACCGACCTAACTCATCTTGGCTGCTGTCATCAAGAACCACCTGAAACTCTCCATTGGCAATTCGATTCGTTGCAACAGTGATTTCTTCTAAAGGAGTTGCAATGCGCCGACGTAAAACCCAAAACACAATTGCTACAACAATCATGAGGGAGCCAAAGCCTAGAAACAACGTAAAGCGAGCTAGCGAGATCGCTTTTTCAGCCAAAATTGCTTTGGGTAAAACGGTAACAAAGTACCAATCAGGTCCCTGTAGCGTAGTGACAGCTAAGTAATTGCTCTCGTTCGGATTATCGATGACGACTTGATCGGTTGCTTTATTTGTGACCGCCTCAAAAATACGTTTTAGCTGAGTGTCTCCTGATTCAAGAATTTTAAACTCACCTTTTTGTTGCTGAATTTGCTCCATCAATTGCGGATGAGCAATCAGGCGACCATCTTTTCGAAAAATTAGGTTATAACCGCCTTCAATGTGCTCCTCGATCGTTCGCTTAAATAAATCATTCAGTAATACATCCTGTCCAAGAGTACCGATGATTCTGTCATTAGAGTAGATAGGCGTTACACAAGAAAGAATCCAGATTTTAGCAACCCCATCGATTTGAGCCCCCGACCAAACCGTTTCTCTGGCTGGATTGTGCTTCTGGTCACCAACCCACACATATTCTTCCTTAGATAAGTCAAAGCCAACGGGGGCATCCTGTGCCCATGTTGGATAATCAGGCCAGTAAATAACAGCAATATTCTCTGGCATATTCAGGTAGAGATCCGGAAAGCGATTATGCCAGGGTGGACCATAGGCATTGATTAAATCGTAGGACGTTACTACGCGACGGCGAATGTCATCATTGATTAGAACTGGCTTATCAATGAACACGCCTGCTTGCCGTTTGCCATCGAACAAGTTGGGGCGATTGCGGGTTGCCCCATCGGGAAAACGCACAAATAGCTGATCGAAGCGAGCTTTCACGCCTTCGCTATCAGTATTTTCCAAGCGTCGTAGCCACTCCTCCTTAAAGATGGCATGGTTATCTTCTGCCATTAAAAAGATACTTTGTTCTCGTTGACCTCGCTCTATTACATGACTCTTGAGTTGGTCTAACGTCTGCGACTTGAGAGTAGAAACAATCTGAAAGTAGCTAATCGCTGTTGAGCCAACAATAACAGCCGTAACACTAAACGCAATTTGAATAAGTGTTCGACGAGCAAGTGATTTTTTCGTTTTAGCTTGAGAAGATAAGGATTTTTGACTCTGAGAGCCTTGTTTTGTAGGAGAATGAAAGTCAAACATTTATAGTTTTAAGTTAACAGTTATGTTTCAGCTTAATTAAGCTGCCCAAAAACTATCTAAACTTAGTAAAAATCCTTACAATTTGAAATAATACTGAGAGTTGTGCTAATACTGAGTAAGCGGCACCTGAGACTGTAAATTATTTTGTGAAGCGGTCAAAATTAACTCAAATATTAGAAGGTCGCCTATGCCTCGCCGTCGTCGCGAAGATAGGCATTGCATAATAGAGGGCGGACATGCAGCATAAGGAGTGCTCCGCTGCTCAGCGTGCGATCGCAATTCCCGCCGAGAGCATCGGCTCCACCCCTGTTTAAGGAACCTGCCCACCCCTAGCTGCTGTAAACAACGAGTACCACTCTTCCCGCGTCAAAGCGACTTCATCGGCTAAAGCACACGCTGCAATCCGTTCTGGCTTAGTTGACCCCACAATCGGTTGAATGCCCGCAGGATGGCGCAACAGCCAAGCGAGAACAATGGCCTCACGACTTGTCTGCTTTGCTTCAGCCAACTGACTCACGAGCTGAGCCGTCTTGCTCAACGCTGGATCGGCTTCTGCGTTGGGTTTGAAAAGCTTGCCACCTGCCAGCGGTGCCCAGGCCTGTATCAAGATATTGTGGTTGCGGCAGTAGTCCAGCGTTCCGGTTGCCAAGGCCGAGCTGATGCCAGACATGTTTGCAACAATGCCCTCATCAATCAAATACGAGTGCAGCAAGCTTAGCTCCACCTGATTGATCAGCAGCGGTTGCCCCACGCTCTTTTGCAATAGCTCAATCTGCCCCGCTGTATGATTACTGACCCCGAAGTGGCGCACCTTGCCCGATGTCTGCAACGCATCAAAGGCTCGCGCGACTTCCTCGGTTTCTACCAGCGGATCAGGGCGATGCAGCAGCAGAATATCGAGGTAGTCGGTTTGCAGTCTTTGCAAACTGCCTTCCACTGACGCGACGATGTGCTCATAGCTAAAGTCGTAGCGCTGGGGGTCGCTTGGCTGAGGATCTCCCGCGAAACGAATACCGCACTTCGACTGAAGCACAATTTGCTCACGCAAACCTGGTGAGGCTTTGAGCACATCACCAAACACCTGCTCTGACTTGCCCCGCGTGTAAATATCTGCATGGTCAAACAGGGTAATGTCCGTTTCTAGAGCTGCCTTAATGACCCGATATGCACTTTCCCGCACATCTGTAGAAAGCGGTGTATCATCCCAAGTGCCGCCAATATTCATGCAGCCATAGGCAACTCGTGAAACTCTCAAATCAGTGCCCGACAGCGTGTAGGTATGCATCAGCGTCTAGAGCTAGGTGGAGCGATGAACAGGTCACTCTGTCCCCATCCTACTGGCGGTCACAGCATCTGCCCACTAATTAGGAACACACTTTTAGGTCAACACTAAACAACTGAGAAAAGCATCTTGATACTCAGAATGAGCGAGAGAACGGCGAATATCTTCTTCAAATGAGTCTCAGGTAAACGATGAGAGTAGCAAGCACCATAGGGAGCTGCAATCGAACTTGCGATCGCGATTACCAAAAATGCTGGCACATAGATAAAGCCAATCGTATAGGGAAGGCTCAACGTTTGAGACCAGCCACTCATCATGTAGCCAACAGTACCTGCGATCGCAATGGGAAATCCAATTGCAGATGAAGTACCAATCGCCTTTTTCATCTCCATATTCTGGTAGATGAGGTAAGTGATTGTTAAAAAACCACCCCCCACCGCAGCAAGAGCGGATACCGATCCAATGCCTGTTCCCGCTAGCAATAAGCCACGTAACTTAGCTGGCTTTCGGCTAGCTTTTGGTCGCCAATTTAGAAACATCTGACCCGCGACCAGAGCCATAAACAGCGCAAAGAATATAGCGATGTAAGCTGAGTTGACCTTGGCGGCGATGCGGGTAATCAGAAAGGCACCCACCACAATGCCGGGTGCCATCCCGTAAACCACCTTCCACAATACAGTTCCCTGAGCAGCATGGGCGCGAATACTTGCGATTGAAGAAATGATCGTGCAAGCCAATGTTGTTCCTAACGCCAAATGAACGACGTTATCTGCACTGATACCCTGGTTACTAAAAATGGATACTAGCAGGGGAACGAGTATTCCACCGCCACCAACCCCCAGTAAGCCTGCCATAAAACCGACAAAGAAACCCAACAAGATGTACAACAACATCCATTCAATACTCAGCATATCAACCTAACTTTTTAGAATCTTTTGAGCAACCAAATCCTCTCAATTGCTGCAACTTTTCCCTTTAATCCACCAGTGATTTCCCTGCTTTCAACAGAGTTCAATTGATAAGCAGACGCATAATGGTGTTTTACTTCTGCTTCACCGACTGAGAACGGAGGGCCATCCATGAGTTGTTGATTGTATTCGTAAGAAATCAGCAACTGCGGTGCCGCGTGGGTGATTTCCATCAAGTGTGACGTATATTGATGACGCCTATTTTCAGGCATTGCAACCAACGCTGCGCGGTCATATAGCGCGTCAACCGGCCCAAGAACTTCAGCAGACACATCAAAAATATCGCCAACAAAGATGTCGATATCCTTGGCGGAGTAGTGGGTTAATTTACCAACTCTGGAGATTTTTGGCTTGACTCCCAGGTCGTTAAACAATTCGTTAATTGCGAGTTCGCTTAACTCTGCACCAACCACTCGATGACCACAATTAAGCAACCATGCAAGATCGCGCGTCTTGCCACACAACGGTAGAAATACACAACCGCCCTTCGCCACATTTAATTTTTCAAAATGTTCGACGAGGAATGGGTTTGCCTCACTTTGGTGAAAACCAATATCTCCCGCTTCCCATTTTTGCTGCCAAAAACTTGCTTCCATATCAACGCCTTCATTGCTCAAGGTATCCATCACTTGCCACAAACTGAATTCCGTCAGCCTTGTGCTTATTTGTGTTTGAATATACGATACAACTTCAAGTTGACTTGAAGTCAAGCAGTCGTTGCACCAAGAAAATCATGGATATCACTGAGGTCTCAAAGGCTTCTGGATTACCGACCTCAACGCTACGATTTTATGAGGAAAAAGGACTGATCCAGTCGAACGGCAGAAATGGCTTACGGAGGCTCTTTGATGCCAGTGTCATAGAACGGCTCGCTTTGATTTCCTTGGGGCGTAGCGCCGGTTTCTCACTCGATGAGATTCGTGAAATGTTTACGCCTGAAGTCCCTGAAATCAATAGAACGCTGCTCTTAGCGAAGGCAGATGAGTTAGACAAAAAAATTAAAGAACTGACTGCGATGCGCGATGGTCTCCGCCACGCGGCAGCTTGCACTGCGCCTAACCATTTTGAATGTCCAAAATTCTTGCGGCTCCTGCGTATTGCTGGTAAAAATCGTTTTAGGCAACCCAATAAATTGAAAGACAATAAGCTTTAAGCAAGAGGCTCAGGAAAAGTAATGCAAGCGATATTAAATGCTTTTAGAAATGCTTAACCTAGCCCTTTACAATACGTTCAGTTAGACAATTTAGTTTAATAACGGCCTAAATGCTTGCTGGCTAACGGCAAAAGTGAGCGACGGTAGATACCAGTGAAACTAAGCATGAGATCCTTTACACTATCCGCTTCATTAAAGTGTTAGCTTGGTGTCGTCTAAACGTTATTCAAGCCAGCGAAAAGCACGCCGTAACTCAGCAGTACCGTTATTCTCATACCAACGACCGTGGGATAGGATAACTTTTTCAGGGTTCCACTGAAGTATTTGCTGTAAGCAGCTACGTGCCTGTTCCTTTTTCCCGAGAAATGTCATTCGCAAATCCAATGGGAGTTTTCCATCGGGATCGGCAACACCCCCTAACTTAAGTAGCCAATGCAACTGCTGACTCACTTTATTTAGTTCAAAGTTTTCGATGAGATCGGCAAGGATGAGAGTGGCGCTCTTACGGTGGAAAAAGACGACTTCTTCCATAAATCGACCGCCACGAAAGATTAATTGGTCTAGGTCTGCTACCCACTCACGTGGTGGTTCATCTTCCAAGTCAGCATCAAAATCCACTGCAATTTTCTGCTGCGCGGCACGATCGCGAACACCTGGAGATGCCCATGCTACAGCTTCTGGATAGGCGCTAGTCCAAGCACCGATATGGGCGTAATGAATTTTGTTGGGCGAAATGAGGTGGCGCAGTGAACCGAGGGAGTCAATTTGAGCTTTCAGTTTTGGAGTCAATTCTGTTGGTGAATGGCACCATAGGTCACCATTGCTCAGTCGCACAATCGTCATTCGGGTTGGAAAGGGCATCTTTGCTCCATACATTGCCATCTGCACGATGGAACCATCTACGATCCAAATATCTTCGTCAACCTGCTTCAGAAGGTTGATTGGTTCATAAAGTGCGATCGCGTCGTTGCTCATAGCTATGAAAGGAAGGTAAAGGCTTACTGCTCTAGCGCGGGGTATAAAAGTAGGCTAGCAGTGCCCATCACCTGCCGCAAGTAACCTCTGCATCAAACCGATTATCTGTTGGTAGGTAGTGCGCCTGGGCGTTGTTAGCTTGGTCTTCCTTGCTAAATCACTCGCGGTTTTATAATTGAGTGATGCAAAAGCTTACGATTACCCGACCTGACGACTGGCATCTGCATCTACGTGACGGTGCAGCGCTGAAAGCGGTTCTGCCCCATACGGTGCGTCAGTTTGCCCGCGCTATCATCATGCCGAACTTGAAGCCCCCAGTACGCTCGGTAGCGGATGCTGCGGCCTATCGCGATCGCATCCTTGCGGCGATTCCGGCTGGCAAACAGTTTGAGCCACTGATGACGCTCTACCTCACCGGCAACACGAGTCCCGAAGAAATTATCCGGGCTAAAGAATCCCAGTTTGTCAAAGCGGTCAAATATTACCCAGCGGGTGCAACGACTAATTCAGACTTCGGGGTGACGGATATTCGTCAGTGCGATCGCGTCTTTGAAGCGATGCAGCAGGTAGATATGCCTTTACTCCTGCACGGGGAAGTAACCGATCAAGATGTTGATATGTTCGATCGCGAGAAAGTGTTCATCGAGCGACATTTGATCCCTCTCAAGCAGCGATTTTCCAACCTGCGCGTGGTGCTTGAACACGTTACCACCTCAGATGCTGTGCAGTATGTCCTGTCTGCGAACAACATCGCTGCAACGATCACCCCACAACATTTGTTATTTAACCGCAATATCCTATTTCAAGGTGGCATTCGCCCCCATTTTTATTGCCTGCCAATTCTGAAACGTGAGGATCATCGTCTGGCCCTTCTGCAAGCGGCAACCTCTGGTAATCCTAAGTTTTTTCTTGGCACCGATAGCGCCCCCCATCCCCGCAATGGCAAAGAAAGTTCCTGTGGGTGTGCGGGTTGCTATTCGGCTCTGCATGCTATGGAGTTATACACAGAAGCTTTTGAGAGCGTTGATGCACTCGATAAACTTGAAGCTTTCGCTAGCTTCTATGGGCCAGATTTTTATCAACTCCCGCGCAATACCGAACAGATTACTTTGGGCAGAACGACCTGGCGCGTTCCCGATGAATTGCCATTTACTGAATCTGGACTTGTGCCTTTACGGGCAGGTCAGGAGATGACGTGGCAAATGCTTGACGCTAGCATAGCTGAGGCTAATTGATTTAGGCAATCGTGTTATAGACACGCTATTCCTTAGGTTCGGAGCTGATGGGTAAAGGTAAGATAGGTACTGTGTCGAGAGGGAAATTGCGATCGCATGATTGCGCTGTGCAAGGAAGGTGAAACCCTGCTCGCATGAAAAACTGCCAGACTGAGAATAGGATGAATTTCTGAGGTTCCCTGTGAAGCTAGAGAACATATTATTCCCCGTAGGAATCCTGGTAGTAGTTGCGATCGCATTTTTCGCCTACAGTGCTACCGCCGCTCCCTTGCCAGAAGGATTTCCACCTCCAACACCAGAAGGGCAAATTGAAGTCAAACAATATCCCGCATACCGTTCTGCCACAGTTCGCTATTCAGGAGAACTCTCAATGGCAGCTAATAGAGCTTTTGACCCTCTCTATCGCCACATCAGCTCTAACAATATCTCCATGACGGCTCCGGTAGAAACCCGTTATCCAGTTAACACCCTAGAAGCCAGTGAGATGGGCGCATCCAATGAACGGGGTGAAGCGCTTGTTTCATTCCTCTACCGCAGCACTGACATCTACCCCTCTGAGATTGCACAAAACATTCAGGTAGAAGATATTGCACCCATGACAGTCGTCAGCCTTGGGCTAAAAGGCAGTTACGATTACTCAAGCTACCAAAAGAACATAGAGCGATTACGGGAGTGGTTAGCGCAGCACCCAGAGTGGACTGTCGTCGGTTCACCTCGCCGCTTCTTCTACGATGCTCCCTATGTCCCCGAACCTGCCAAGCGCAGTGAAATCCAAATTCCAATTCGTCGGGTAGATGGCTAGCGAAAAGCAACGACCTCATAGTGTTCCACTGTTGGGAACGGGTCATAGAAGTGATGCAACAAGGAACGCCACTGTTGGTACTCTGGCGATTGTCGAAACCCAATCGTGTGGTCTTCTAACGTCTGCCAGCGCACAAGTAGAATATAGCGGTTCGTGGTTTCTAAGCAACGTTGGAGTTCATGAGAGATGTACCCTGGCATGGAGGCAATGATGGTTGAAGCTGTTTTAAAAGCAGTTTCAAACTCATTAACCATACTGGGCTTAACATCAAGGATGGCAACCTCTAGTATCATGGGCTGGATGTTTTTAGCACGGATACTATAGTACAAGGTGCTATCAACTAGCGGCGGCTTTCACAGCATCGCTTTCTCTTCAGTAACATTGGTGCAGTCGAGAGTGCATGAATGATACTCAATACATCATAAGTCCACTGAGGAAGGATTAACGTCATCGCAATTTCTTCTAGGGTGTGAATAATGCCCACTGCGATCGCAAGATTCAGCGTCAATCCTCCATAACCAAAACCGAACAGAGCGATCGCTCTAATATATCGCTCTTGTGTCACTCCAGGAAAATAAAAATAGTAGCCAATGGATGAAAGCCCTACTCAATGGACAATCTAGCGATCGCTTGCCTGATAGAAACTCATGTCATAGCCTCAAATGCTAAACCTAGCTTGGTGTAAGGAGTTCAGCTTTCGCTCAGGCGAAAGTGACAAAAGAGCGATAACAAGCGGTGAAAACGGGTATCATTCATCAGTAAAGAGACAAAGGCTGAAACCTATACATATCAATAATTCCAACTCAGAGTTGCCCCAGGTTGCACCAACCTTCTATTTTTGCCTAGTCCTAATCGGGTTGAGTGCAGCGCTGTTGATAAATTTGAGCTGCTTTATCTGTAGGATTGCGGCGCAGGCACTCAGCAAATAATTGTTCAGCATCTCTAAGCTTTTGCCAATGGTAGAGTAACAAAGCTTCTTCAAATAGCGTTCTCGTGGCTACCTTGCCCTCATAAGTCTCAGGCGGATCGGCATCGAAAACTTCAAAAATCGATACCGCTTTTGATTTTCCCTTAACTTTTACGCGATCGATAAGACGGATAGCATACTGGTTAGAATCTGGCAAAGACTGGAAAGTTTTGTGACTAATTAACAGCGAAATCCCATATTTTTTAGTCAAGCTTTCTATCCGCGAGGCTAAATTCACTGCATCGCTGATCACCGTGCTATCCATCCGGTTTTTTCCCCCAACCGTACCGAGTATTAAAGAACCTGTATTGATGCCAATGCCAATCTTAATCGGCACGTGTCCAGAAGCGGTGCGATGTTGATTGTATTCGGTAAGACGACGCAGCATATCAATTCCTGCTTTCACTGCATTATCTGCCTCGCCACTAAATAGAGCCATAATTGCATCGCCAATATATTTATCAATAAATCCTTGGTTTTCAATAATGGCTGGCTCCATGTGAGACAAATAGGAATTAATAAATTTAAAATTGTCTTGAGGGTTCATACTTTCCGATAAAGTTGTGAAGTCACGAATATCGGAAAAGAGTACCGACATCTCCTGTTGAACTTGGTCGCCTACTTTAACATCAATAATACTTTCTTTATTCAAGAATTGGAGGAATTGACGGGGGACAAAGCGCTCAAAAGCTTGGTTGAGTTCGGTGAGATTATTGTAGAGGCGGGCATTTTCAATGGAAATTGCTGCCTGAGAGGAAAGCAGATTTAAGAGTTCTACACGCTCAGAAGTAAAAGCCTCTGTGGTTAGATTATTTTCTAAATAGAGAATTCCTGCCAGTTTACCTTGATGTTGGAGAGGGAAGCACAAAATTGATTTAGGCTTATGTACTTTGATATAGGGGGAATGAGCAAATTTAGGGTCATTAGCAGCATCGTTCAAGACTACACTTTCCTGCGTGCGAGCCACATAGTTAACAATTATATGAGAAATTAAAAGTTTATCCCCAGGTTCCCCTACAGACTGGATGGGGATTGACTGCAACACAGTCACATTATCTTCATCCACCGAACCCTCAGCTTCAATCAGCAATTTTCCCTTCTTGTCTAGAATCAAAAATCCCGTTTGCGCTCCGGCATTCTCAATAATAATCCGCATCAATTTTGCCAGTAATTTATCTAGCAGAATTTCTTCAGATAGAGTTTGCGAAGCTTTCATGATTGCGATCAAATCCAGTGCAGAGGAAGTGCTACTTCCTGTTGTGGTAGGCGGCGTAGATAGCTTAGTGCTAAGTGTTCCCCTGTTCGAGGGCTTTCTTTGTAATAAGTGAGGATAGCGCGTATCTAAATCGTTAACTTTAGCTGTTGCACCCCAGCGGAGATAGCAATAACGGGCATCTTGCATATAGACTTGCGCGATTTTATCTTGATCTAAAGCGAGATAAAACTTAGCGGCGAGTTCGTGCGCTAGTGCTTCTTCATTGATGTATTCATGTTCTTTAGCAAGAGCAATAGCTTTTTTGTAATAGTCCATTGCCACAACTTCTGACCCTTGAACTCGGTGCCGTTCTGCTTCTACAAGATAAAATTTATGTAAATGATTCATTGGGGCATGATGCGCCCATTTTTTAAGTTTTTTCTGGTTAGATTGTACCTTTCGAGAAAGGCGTTTTTGCTGAAATTTTGAGGGAGAAGAAGACACGGCCACTCTTGCAAGCGAATCGTAAAAGTAAAATAACGTAGTCGTCAACATCCCGGCTGCACTATCTATATATTTTTCCGCTAGTGCCGCATTGTCTAACGCTTCCTCATACTCTCCAAATAGGTAACAGAGTGTCAGTTTTTCAAGATATGTATGAAAAAGTAGGGTTTGATCATTTGCCTCAAGATCAAGGGGCAGTCTTTTTGATTCGTCATAAACATCACCAATTAAACGGCAGGGATTTTTCGATTGCCCCATCAGATTCAGAACCATCTGCCGATTTAGATTAATGTAATGAAAGTTTCGCTCTTGCTTTAATTTTTGGATAGTGTCACTGTATTTGGCTGCCTCCCGCTCAACAACAGCTAACTCTTGCCCCATGCAATAGGAATTGTAGGAGTTCCACAATATGGAATATGTCCCATATTCTAAATCTCCTGTTTCTAGTCCGCTCGAGTAGGCGAGCAGTAAAGGCTGTAATGTCTGCCTTCCATGCTCCTTCCAATGCCTGATAAAGTAATTAACAATAGCGACTGTTTTCGCTTTTACTTTCCTAGCATTGAGCCGCTCTAATAGACTTAAAGCTAGATTGCCAAATTTATAGCCGGATTCAATGTCTCCTAATACTCCGCAAAGAATCAACCCATAAGCTGCATACATCACTGCTGAGAAGGAAGCATTACCGTATTTGACCGATATATTGATACCTTTAAAAATAACCAGCGGTAATAAATTAGGAGCCGCTATATAGGAAGCAGAACTTACAATCGCTAGAATACGAATTGCTGCCAACTTATCAGGAGCAGTCATTTCCGGTAATTCGATTAAGTCCTCAATTCGTTTCCCCAGCAAGGCTAACTTTGTCCCCATCAAACCGAGTAAGATATCTAAGTTACTGGGCTTGTTAGGCAAACTTACTCCTAACAGCTTCAGAACTGTTAGTCCAGTATCGACTGCTTGTAATGGCTTGTTCTGCGTTAGATAAGCAGAGATTTTAACTTCATAAACTTTCACCTTATCCAGTAGTGCTTTGCCCTGTTGCAGCACGACTGGAACTAATCTCTCCATTTCATCGAATTGACCGCACAAATAGGCAGCTTCTGCGGCTTCTACATACAGAGCAAGTGTAGTATCGTACTGCGTCTGCCAACTTGACCCGCCTGCACTTCCCACGCCAGTTGCTACAACGGGGGAGACCCCCGCAACGCACTGGCTCCCCTTGCTAAGGGAGGACTGAGGAGGGTTCAACAAATCTAAGCCGTTTGTTAGGTAGGTAAGAGCGGGTTGATAAGCGGCTGAGGCTTTTGCTTTCTTGCCAGCTATTAGGTTTAACTTTGCCAATTCATCTCGTTTTTGCTGGTTTTCGAGCAGGTTGCTGCCAAAATTCAATTGATTCACAATGTCAAAGATTTTTTCCTCTTGCTGCTGGAGTGGGGTATTATTCAGGAGTAGCTGACCGATTTGCAGATGGCTGGCTTGCTTGCGGTGTGAGGGAATGAGAGAATAGGCGGCTTGTTGGATGCGATCGTGGACAAACCTGTAAGCTACCTTGAATTCATCCCCATTTCGGTCTGTTTGCAGAAATTTGTAATCATCTCCCACTGGAACAATTAGACCTTCTCGCACGGCTGACCAGAGCTCGGAAGCCGTTTCTTTTTGCGGCTTTTCACCTACACTTGAGAGAGTTTTTAAATCAAACTGGTTCCCGATACAAGCAGCCGTTTTTAATACTTCTTGCGTCAGTTCTGGTAGTTTTTGAATTTTTTGAGTCATCAACTCAACGACATTATCAGTAATACCTCGTGCTTGAATTTGATCTAAATTCCACTGCCAACTGCTACTGATAAAATCGAAATCTAATAGGTTTTCTGTATAAAGCGACTGGAGAAACTCTTTTAGGAAAAACGGATTACCCTGAGTTTTGGCAAGCACTAATTCGGCTAATGGCTTTGCCCTTTCAGCGTCGCACTTAAGCGTATCAGCAATTAATTGATTGATACAAGTTAAATCTAACGGCGAGAGCAAGATAGAATTTACAGTTGCTCCAGATTTTTGAATGTCTGATAAGGTTATTTTTAAGGGATGGGCTGCACTAACTTCATTATCCCGATATGCCCCAATCAGCAGTAGATACGAAGTATCTACATCGGTCATCATTAGCTGCATTAATTTCAGAGTAGCGATATCTGCCCACTGTAAGTCATCTAGAAAGATAACTAAGGGATGCTGTTGTTGACAAAAGACGTGAATGAAGTTTTGAAAGACTAAGTTAAACCGATTTTGGGATTCACTTGCTGCTAGCTCTAGGACGGCTGGTTGCTTGCCAATAATCAGTTCGATTTCGGGGATAACATCAATAATAATTTGTCCGTTTACTCCTAATGCTGATACGAGTTTGTCACGCCATAGGTGCAGTTGTTCAGACGTTTCCGTTAGCAGTTGTCGAACTAATTCTCGAAATGCACTGACGATAGCACTGTAAGGAATATTTCGCTGGAACTGGTCAAATTTACCAGAAATGTAATAACCGCGTCGTTCAGTAATTGGTTTATAGATTTCTTGAACTAATACTGATTTACCAATCCCGGAATATCCAGCAACGAGCATAAGTTGGCTAGTACCATGAGTGATTCGCTCAAAAGCTGCGAGTAACGTTTCAATTTGAGTTGACCTACCATAGAGCTTTTGCGGGATTTGAAATTTATTAGAAATATCCTGTTCACCTAAAACAAAATCTTCAATTTTCCCATCTGTTTCTAGTTGCCTTAGACATATCACAAAATCATCTCTAATGCCTAGAGCATTTTGGTATCGTTCCTCGGCTGTTTTCGCCAGGAGTTTCATCACGAGTTCTGAAACGACCAGAGGAATTTCGGGATTAATTATATGGGGTGGGATGGGTTGTTTAGCAATATGACAATGAACCAACTCCATTGCATCGATAGCATCAAAAGGCAATTGGTTTGTCAATATTTTATAAAAGGTAACTCCGAGCGAGTAAAAATCAGTGCGGTAATCGATTGCTCGATTCATCCTGCCTGTTTGTTCGGGAGAAATATAAGCTAACGTTCCTTCTAAAACATTAGGGCTTTTTAAGGCAGTGTTTTCCCTGGACAAGACTGTGGACAAGCCAAAGTCAATAATTTTTAATTCTCCGGTTTGAGGGTTTAAAACAATATTGGACAGGTTAATATCTTTATGGATAATGTTTGACTGATGAATTCTTCCCAGAGTTTCAGCGATCTGAATGGCAATTTGGAGAAATTCTAATAAGGTAAAGTATCGGTTTTTGAGTAGTCTCTCTAAAGATTCTCCACCGAAATCCTCTAATAGCATTACCAGTGTGTTGTTATGTCTTCGTAGCTCGTGAGCTTTAACAACTCCCCCTATCTCCAAGCTGCGAGTAATTTCATATTCCTGCTGGTAACGGACAAGTTCGGCAGGGGTAGGATAGTCTTCTTTGAGGACTTTCAGGATCAGCGGTTGGTTATCTTGTTCTCTAATTCCTCGATAGACCAGGGAATTGGCACTTTCGTAAATTTGGGCTAAAACTTTAATTCCAGGGAGTTTAATCATGTTTGGGTCTCCATTTTTGGCAGTCATGAACTTTACGGGCGATGGTCAACGACTGCTGATGGTACTCAATCGCCTTGGCCGAGTTGCCCAGGGAAGCGTAAACATTTTGCCAATTACCCAATGCTGACCCTTCACTTTAACGGTCTTTAATCTCTCGGTAGATAATCAATGTCTGTTGACAACACTCAAGGCTTCTTGAAATTGACTTGTCTGACTCTAGTGATTTCTTTGCTCCAACAACTTAGTATCGCAGCCAACAGGCTAGTATTTTTTCTAATATTCATCTAAGGATCGAGGATATATCGCTCTTGTATCACTCTCACCGGAGCGAAAGCTGAAACCATTACAGCAAGCTAGTTTTAGCATTTGAGCCTATGACATGAGTTTCTATCAGGCAAGCGATCGCTAGATTGTCCATTAAGTAGGGCTATCATCCATTGGCTACTATTTTTATTTTCCTGGAGTGACACAAGAGCGATAACTGCGATCTCTCTTGAAAATAGGGGTCAAGGGAGATGTCAGCCTAACCTAAACAGGTGGATGAATCGGATAGTCAGGTTGCGACTGGAAATGTTCTTCTATTGCCGCCATCACGGCTAAAACAATATCTTCACGCCAGTGACGCGCTGCAACTTGTACACCCACAGGTAATCCAACACTCCCTTGTTCTACTTTGGAAGCTGTTTGCTCACTTAACTGTGTACTAGGTAAGCGATCGCTTTCTTCACCCGGACGCACCCGCGTGACGGATACCACGCCTGCGGGCATACCCAGTAAATTGTACGGGATAGTATAAGTCGCATCTTGGAGTAAATAATTACTACTGCCATGAGTCAGTGCTGGCAGAGCGCAAACTGGAGAGAGTATCGCATCCAATTGTTTAGCTTCCATTGCTGCCATAAAAGCTGCACGGTAGCGGTTACGTTCATCAATCGTTTGCCAATATTCGCTGACGGATACTTCGCCCATATAAGGGAAAAGCTTAGCGATGAGCGACTGACCCATCAATCCAGAAATTGCGGCAATAACTCTGAGTAAAGGTTTTGGCAGAGAAGCTGTTTGAATGGTCTGATTAATTTGTGGATGCCGTTTGCTGTTACCTAACTGCCTTTTCGAGGTTACTAAGCCATCTGCACCATAGAGTTGGAGGTATAACTGTAAAGCTTTAAGCAAGTCTGGAGGTGTCCACTCTTCGACGATCGCACCACGTTTTTCAAGCGAAACAGCAGCTTCTCTCACCGCACGTCGCACGGCAGGGGAAGGAGTAATGATGCCATTGTCAGTGAAAAAAGCGATTCGCAAATTCTCCACTTTGACATCAGACGGTTCGCGCCAAGGTACGGGTGGAATACTGGGGTCAAACGCTTCCTGTCCCGGTACCGCCAGAACTTTCATCGCCAGGTTCAAGTCAGCGACAGTCCGTGCCATTGGGCCGGGTTGTGCCAGTATCGCTTCTTGACCGGGTAACAGGGGTATGTGACCGACCATCGATAACCTATTCGATGTGGGTTTCAGGCTGGAAATCCCACAGGCATGAGCAGGCATCCGAACGCTGCCGCCAATATCACTCCCCAAGCCAAAACACGAACCCAAAGCCGCGATAATCGCCGCCTCACCACCACTGCTTCCCCCTGGAGAGCGTTCCGGATTCCAGGGATTCACGGTGCGACCGTAGATGGGGTTATCCGATTCGTTCGATGCTAGCAACTGGGGGACATTGGTTTTGCCTAAAATAATCGCTCCTGCCTGTTGCAGTCTTTTGACCAGTGGCGCATCCTGCTTTGCCGTTTGGCTGAGAGCAGAAATTCCCATGTTGGAGACAGTCCCCGCTACATCAAATGACTCTTTGATGGTGATGGGTACTCCGTGTAAGGGTCCGAGTGTTTCTCCTCTAGAGCGAGCTTCATCGGCGGCTTTAGCTTGCGATCGCGCTTGGTCAAATAGAGGGATAATTACAGCATTTAAGCGAGGATTAACCTCCTCAATGCGTTGAATGTGCGCCTCAACGACTTCGCTGGCAGAAAGTTCTCCAGCCGCAATTTTTTGAGCAATTTCTGTGGCGCTGCTGCCAACAATAGCGGAAGGAATTTTGACGGTATCCATTGACCACTCGCTTGATAACTCTACATTACTTAGAATTACCTTTCTACTCCAGAGCGTCTTGTAGATTCGTCCAATTTTTTGTACGTTCTTGCTATCCTTGTCGAATATGTCTGGGAGTCACGCCTAGTAGACGTTTCAAGTGACGGTTGAGATGGCTCTGGTTGGCAAAACCAACGCTGTAAGCTACCTCAGCAATGGTGAGTTCTCCGTTGAGGAGTAATTCTTTAGCGCGTTCTACTCGATGACGAATCACATATTGATGCGGAGTCAAGCCCGTTGATTGTTTAAACAAGCGAGTAAAATAATGGGGACTCATCTGCACGATTGCTGCCAGTTCCGCTAAACCTAACTCTCGGTCGAGATGGTCGTTAATGTAGTCAATGACTTGCCGTAATTGGCGGCTAGAAAGACCTCCACTATAGTCACGTAGAATGGGTTGCTGTGCCGAGTAGTTTTGTAATAGGTGAACCGCTAGAGCATTTGCCATCGTCTCAGCATAGAGACGACTCCCTTTAGGATTGTTTTCTAACACTCCCTTAAGTGCCAGCCCAATTTGCAGAACTAGCCCGTCAGATATGGCGAACTGAGGCAATAGCTCAACGTTAGAAGACTCAGCCGATTCGTCAATAGCACGAGCGAAAACATCAGAAGCAATAGCCATAACGATAAAGTCATGTTCTGTATTCCAACAAGAACGATGACTAACTTGGGCAGGAGTAATGACTATATCCCCTTCAACGACTTGCTCATGCCGAATTTTTCCGTCTAGGGTTCGCCGTGCCTGAATTGGAGCCTCGGTTTTTGGGAAAATGAGAAGACTATGCCAAAAGAGACTGGAAACTTCAGGAGCTTCATAGGCAGGTGTGCGGAAATGTCCAAGGAAAATGTTATTCCAACCTGCCTTTTGACTTGTGAGAATTGGCGATCGCTCGAAGATTTGGATGAGATCGTCTTCATTGGCGATCGCTCTAGGTTTGGCTTCTGGCATGGGGTGAACTCATCCCTACATGCTTAGTGTATCAATATCGATCGCGTAGTTCATCGACACAAAAAGCCGCAGGCGCACAAAGATTCCATCAGAAAGATGGAGCAGCTTCTGCAATGCAACCAAAAGTCTTGTTTATTTGCATAGGAATTCATCAGAGCCAAACCGAAGGCTCCCGATCGCTCTGCGCCGGAAGAAGGCGTGGAGGATCGAGAGTTGTTGTGGATGTAGTTGCACGCCAAAAGCGATCGCACTCACCCAATACGAAACAAGTGCGATCGCTAGAGATTAAAGGAGGCAGTCTAACAGCTAGCCAGATTTTCTCTAGGCTACGGCTTGCTGAAAACTTTCTTGGAGCATTTGGGCGATCGCATCCGCGGGGACAGGACGGCTAAAGTAGAACCCCTGACCTTCTTCACACCCCCGTCTTTGCAGGTAGTCAAGCTGTTCTTGGGTTTCTATGCCTTCTGCTGTAATGTTCAACCGCAGGCTCTTTGCGAGGGCAATGATGGCATCGGTTACAGCGGCACTATCAGGATTAGATGTCACATCCTGCACAAATGACCGATCGATCTTGAGCATGGTAACGGGAAAGCGCTTCAAGTAGTTCAGAGAGGAATAGCCGGTGCCAAAATCATCCAAAGCCAGCAAGATACCCAGGTTTCGTAATTGCTCTAAAGTGTTAACAGATCGCTGAACGTCTCCCATGAGGAGGCTTTCAGTCACTTCCAGTTCTAGGTAAGATGCTTTTAACCCGGTTTCCTCAAGGGTTTGGTTGACGACTTCGACTAGATTTGGTTGTTCAAACTGTCGAGCTGACAGATTTACCGATATCCGAATTGGAGGGAATCCGGCAAGCTGCCAAGCACGAGTTTGGGCGCAAGCAGTTCGCAAAACCCATTCCCCAATTTGCACGATCGAACCATTTGCTTCTGCAATGGGAATAAACTTAGCTGGAGAAACCAACCCTAGCGTCGGGTGCTGCCAGCGAACCAGGGCTTCCATTGCCGTGATTTTTCTGGTATGCAAATCAATTAAGGGTTGGTAGTAAACCACCATTTCGTTGCGCTCAACCGCTCCATGTAATTCATTTTCTAATACCAGTCGTTCCTGCAACTGAGCATTCACTTCTGGCGAATAGAACTGATATTGGCTACGTCCTTGTTGTTTCGCCTGATATAGCGCCAGACGAGCCTGTTGCAACAGTTTATCCACACCATTGGGATCTTCTAGGTCATTAATTGCGATACCAATACTGGCGGTAATCCGAATCGAGTTTCCCTCTAAAAAGAAGGGTTTTGCCAGCGTACTTACTAGCAACTGGGATAGCTTGATCGCGCTCTCAAAGCAGGGAATTTCCGTTAGCGCGATCGCAAATTCATCTCCACTCACATGAGCCAGAATCTCTGTTTGACCCATACAGGTTGTCAAACGTTGGGCAACTGCTCTTAACAGCAAATTTAAGGTTTCCCGATCCAATGTATGACTCATATCAGTGAAATCGTCGATACCCAACAAAAGCACTGCTACCAGCCGCTGGTCGTTTTCAGATTGGGATACTATCTGATGCAAGCGATCGCAGAATAAATCCCGATTAGGTAATCCAGTCAGTCCATCGTAGTTGCTGATGTAGTGAATTAATTCATCTAACTTATGAAGAGTTTGTGAGGTATCTGCCATTAATGTGCCTGCTTCATCGGCAAATTCTGTAGGCAGTTCGGGTAACTTTTTGGTATTCAAATAGTCTTGTAATGCAGCAGATGTCAAAATGACTGGGGCGAGGAGGTGGCGTAGTGCATACAGAGTAGCTGCTGTACCCACTAATGTAGCCAACAGAGCAATCACCAGCACTCGCACTGTCATTTCCCAGGAATAAGAGTTTGAAATAACGAAAGTTATCAATAAGGTTAAAAGTGGTACGTGAGTGCCTAAAAATGCCACCAACATAATTTTGGCGGTATAGCTTTTCTTAAGCAGTCCGAACCGAGCTAGAAAGGAGTAGAGGGCAAGCTTGCAATTGAGTTTCATAGATGCTGCTCAAGGGTTAAAAGTTGGCAAATTACTTACCAAGTAATATGGCAGAACCATATCTGGCATTTTGGAGATATAGAGGACTACTTCCCTTTCAAATCAACCGATGCAAGGTTACATTTATAACCTTAAATATGGTATTCACCGAAACCAAATTTTAGATTTTTGATACATCTCACTACACAGTACATTTTTGAAATCATAAATGTTCACCGTATAATCACTGATTTATAAAAAAATGAAGAATATATAAAGCTTTTATCTCCGAGAAATTAGGGAAAGTGAAAGCGATCGCCAGAGTTTAAGTTACTCAGTGTAATGCTTTGAGCGTGGGACGACCGGGAAAGATTGCGATCGCATATACAGCATTTTTCAGTTAGGTGGAGTAGATGGCGGTTCTAACGCTCGATAGAGGCTTTTTAATTGCTATGCCGCTATAGATGTATGGCACCCAAACGAGAATTGCTATAGATTTCCAGTGACTTCGATGAGGTGGGTAGATGAGGTATTGGCGTGGGTGGGTTTCCTCACATCTTGCAACCTGGTGGTTGAAACCGCACAGCGATCGCAAGCACACAAACAAAACCTGGCTACGCAGGTTATAAAATCCTTGATTTTCGGTGAGTCTGCGCTTTTAAAGCTGGAAATGCGATCGCCCCAGAATTCTATTGTGACGGCTTACGGCTTGGTGCAAGATGCGATCGCGACTTGTAGTGAGGCGTGAGGCGACGGTTATGCAAAGCAGCTTGTCCTTGAGGATTGCAGCTTTTTTCCATCGAATCTTAGTTAATCTTAGTCAGGAGAGACTTTTCTAAATACAGAAGGGTAAATTCTATTGGTTCAGCAATCAGAACTCCAAAACAAGTCATCGATGCAGCCGCTTCAGCGGGTGCTGGGAAGTTTAAGCGCCTACCGTTGGATCTCGATAGGGGCGTTGCTCAGTTCCTTGCTTTTAACGGCTGCTTATGCCGTCACTCCCCAACTGTTTCGCTGGGGAATCGATGAAGGGATTGCCCAGCGAAACCTCCAAATTGTGTTTTACAGCGCTGGATGGATGGTCGTTGCTGCGATCGCGCGTGGGTTGTTTAACTTTGGACAAAGCTTTTGGGCAGAAACCGCATCTCAAGGGGTTGCCTACGATCTGCGGAACAAGATTTTCAGCAAGATTCAAAACCTCAGTTTCAGCTACCACGACCAATCCCAGACTTCGCAACTGCTAACTCGCGTCACGAGCGATATTGAGCAAATCCGCACGTTCCTGAGTACAAGTCTGATGCAGGTGATCGGTGCAGTCATCACGCTTCTAAGCATTGCCACAATCCTGCTGTTAATGAACTGGCAACTGGCGCTGATTACGCTAACAGTCGTGCCAATCTCAGGATGGTTGTTGGCGCAATTTCTCACCAAAAATAGCCGGTTGTTCGGGCAAGTTCAGGAGCAACTCGGTAATCTGAATACTGTATTGCAAGAGAACCTGCTGGGCGTGCGAGTGGTAAAAGCGTTTGTCCGAGAATCAGCAGAAGCAAAGCGTTACACGACGCTGAATGATGCGTTGATTGTGACCAACATGAAGACCATTCGCGCCATCCGCGATACTTTTCCGTTCATCTTTTTGCTCAGTAACTTGGTGACAGTCGTTGTCATCGGTTATGGCGGTGCAGAGGTCATTGAAAATCGGTTTTCAATTGGAGAATTGGTAGCGTTTAACTCTTACTTGCTGTTGATTCTTCAACCCGTTTTATTAATAGGATTTGCGGCTCCCGCGATCGCGCAAGCGGCAGCATCTGCCGAACGAGTCTATGAAGTAGTGGATGCAGAGATTGAAATTCGCAATCGCCCTGGTGCTGTCCCCTTTGAAACTTGCGGCGGTCGAATTACATTTGAAAATGTCTCGTTTCGCTATCCAGGAGCCACCACAGAAGCCCTGAAAGGTGTTTCTTTTGAAACTAAACCGAAAGAACTCATCGCCATTCTGGGGATGACTGGTTCCGGGAAAAGCACCATTATCAACCTGATTCCGCGCTTCTATGATGTTACGGCGGGGTCAGTTCGCATCGATGGACGAGATGTGCGGGACTTCACCCTGACAAGCTTGCGATCGCATATTGGCATCGTATTTCAGGAAACCACGCTGTTCTCTGGCACCATCCGCGAGAATATTGCTTATGCTAAGCCTGATGCAGGCTTGGAGCAAGTCATTGAAGTCGCAAAAGCTACGCAAATGCATGACTTTATTACCAGCTTGCCCGATGGTTACGAAACGATAGTTGGAGAACGGGGTGTAGGCTTATCGGGCGGACAAAAGCAACGGATCGCCATCGCTCGCACATTGCTGACAGATTACAGCATTCTCATCCTTGATGACAGCACTTCTGCCGTAGATGCCAGAACCGCTGCCCAGATTCAGGAGGAACTCGATCGCCTGATGCGCCAAAAAGCTTGCACGACCTTTGCGATCGCTCAACGCATTAGTACCGTGCGGAATGCCGATCGGATTTTGTTGATGGATAAAGGACGATTGGTAGCGCAAGGAACCCATGAAGAGTTGATGCAAAATAGTCCCCTTTATGGGGCAATTTTGGAGTCCCAGGTGAAGCGAAAGATTGAAAGTGGAGCAATTTAGTCTCAAGATAATTTGAATGTCACCTTGTTCGGGTTGTCTGTGGGACAATGCAGGAACTCAGCTTAATTCTCCGACCAAATAGGCAGAACTGTACTACTCTTGCGTAACAAAGTTATATGAGTAGTCAGGATGAAGATTGTTCAAGAGGTTTCCTTAATCAGCGTTGGCAGTTTTGAAGAATCAAGCGATTGGTCTATCATTCGCGCTGAAATTCGTGATGCTGTCTCTCTAATCGTTCATCCTCCTGGTACATCAAGCTTTACAATCAATCCAACTAAGCATGGTAATGGCGTTAAGCCAATTAAACAAGCTTGCACGATCGCGTTGAGGGACAGATACGGATGGAGGCTAGAAACTTCAATTAACTATGCAACCCGCTCGCCAGGAAAGGTAGATGCCACAAAAGTCATTGACAACCACCTTTTTGCTCTTGAGTGGGAAACGGGTAATATCTCCTCAAGCCATCGAGCAGTCAATAAAATGGTTCTTGGATTGCTACGTGGTGTTTTTCTAGGAACTGTTTTGGTACTCCCAAGTAGAAAACTCTATCCTTACCTAACCGATCGGATTGGCAACTATGAAGAGTTGGAGCCATACTTTGATGTTTGGCGGGCAGTCAGGATAGAAGAAGGTTTTCTAGCAATCTTTGTAATTGAACACGATCGAGTAGATAACAACGTACCAACGATTACCAAAGGAACAGATGGTCGTGCATTAGTCTGAATCGTTCTGCACGGAAGCTATGTAGAGTAAGGAATTGGCAGTTGTGATGCAATAGTTTTGCGTTGCTTCAATTTCTTGCTTCCCCTTGCTGATTCCCATTCCTCTATAATTCCATTAACCAAATCAGTCAATCGTTCTACTGCTGGCTCTGTATCCCCAATTTCTGAACCAATCCAGTAACGGTGTAGTTTTTCTGCTGCGTAAAATGTAGTACCAGAACCTCCAAATGGATCAACCACAATCTCACCGGGATTAGATGCCATTGCAATAATCCGTTCTAACATAATGGGAGCCAGTTCGTTGGGGATTCGTTTTTTATGCCGACGATGCCGAACTGGTGGAATATCAGTCCACATTTCCTCGGTTAATGTCCATAAAACTTCACTAGAATCAGGCTCAGGGGCATCCTCCCAAACATCCTCTGGCATATCCCAGACATCCATTAAGTTGATGCCTTTTTCATTGAGCTTTTTTCGATGTCCGCCATAGTCACGAATTTCTCCGCCACAATGCCGACAAACTTGAATGGGTGTGTAAACTTTGTTGAAGACTGCTGGTTCTCCTTTAGTGTAATAGAGTAATCCGTAGTGAGCGGGAGACATCTTTTTACCACGAGGAAAAGCTTTCGGCATTCTGCAAGCAATCCAATGCCGAAACCACATTCCTTTCTGATTGAGGTATGCACCATACTCTATGCACCATTTAGGTAGGTTGAATACAAATAAACTTCCACCAGGTTTAAGTACTCGGATGCTCTCCCCCAGCCACTGTTGCGACCAGACTAGATATTTGTCTAACTCCATCCGATCGCTTACTCCTTCACCGTATTCTTTTCCAAGATTAAAGGGTGGATCGGCAAATACAAGATTTACAGACTCATTAGGCAATGCTGACAGAAGTTTAAGGCAGTCTCCTTGATAGAGGATGCCATGCTCACTAATGTAAACCTGTTGTAATTCTTGTTGAGTTGCAACATCAGTTGCAATCAGTTGAAAAGGAAGCATTTATCTAACCTTTAGTACATTAGTATAGCTTGAGCCTACAAACTCTATTGTCCTTTGTCAATAGAGTTTGGTTCAGAAGTTGTACTCCGTGGCTGATAGGGTTTCCCCATAGGTTGATTCTTATATCTCTCTACTTCAGCAGCTTCTATGTAGTAGTAACGCCCAAGTTTGTGAGCTACAATCTGACCATTCTTAATCAGGTCGTGAACTCGCTGACGAGTTACGCATAGCAGCAAAGCTGTTTGAGCTACAGAAAGTAAGTCAGGGCTGTCCTTTGAAGCAAGGTCTGTCATACGATAAGCTAAAAGGGTGCTTTGATCTCACAAATCCTTCGTCAATATTGCATTTGTGACTTCAACTATCTGTAAGCTCTTAATTTCGCTGAGAAATGCGATCGCGTATTGCTTGAGGCACATTCTCCCAGTATTGGTCTGTCATTGGTGTTGCCGGAGCGAACTCTAACCCTTCCAGTAGAACTGATTCCAGCCGTTCCTTCGCTTTTCGTGCTCGATCCTGACGGATTAACTTGCAAAAATACTCGCTGACTGTACTATAGCCACCAGGTCATAAGAATTCCTCCAAGCCTCACAGCCTACATAATGTCAAATTATGCCATAACAAACAGTGAGCTATGACGGATGTAGGTTTGAGAGAGTCCTTCCAGACGATACGATAGCGAAGTGAAAAAATAAGTTGGGAAAAAAGCATGAGAGTCCCAGGTCCCGTTGTCGCATCCGAGCAAAAAGCAACTCACCAACTCTCAACCCTGCGGCGCTTTTTACGATATCTCCGACCCTATCGGAAAGAAATTCCCATTGCCTTAACCTTAGTGGCGATTGGGGCTGCAACGCAATCCATTGGCCCCTTCTTGATTGGTTGGTCTATTGACAATCTGATTACGCGGGGAAATCTGCGGGGATTGTTATTGATGTTGGGGGTACTGGGACTGATCTACATCCTCGGTGTTTGGGCAATTCGAGGACAGATTATGCGCGTGGGTTCGATCGTGCAGCGCGTACTGGCTCAACTGCGGCAAGATATTTTTATTAAAATCCAAAGCCTTCCGATCAGCTTTTTCGATCGCAGCGAAGCGGGTGATTTGATGAGCCGCTTGCTGAATGATGTGAATACAGTGAATCAAGCGTTTGGACAGACGATTGCCCAAATGTTGGGCAACACGTTCAGCTTAATTGGCATTATTATTGCCATGCTCTCAATCGATCTGAAACTTGGTTTGCTGAGCAATTTAGCGGTGCCGTTGATGATTTTCACGACTGGCTTGTTTTCCCGCTGGGCAAGAGCGAGATTTCGCGTCACGCGGCAGACAATCGGCGATCTTTCCGCCAAGCTAGAAGAAGGGATCAGCAGTGTCCGGGAAGCACAAGCATTTAATCGCATCCAACTCAATATTGAAGAGTTTGATGTTGTCAACGCAGCCAATCGCGATGCCAACGTTGAAGCAGTGGCAATTACGGCTGCATTTTTGCCGTCGATTGACTTTCTCAATACATTAGCTACCGCCGCAGTGCTGGCGTATGGAGGCTATCTGGCGGTAACAGGAGCCGCAACTGTGGGGGTGGTGACTTCCTTTTTACTCTACGTTCAGCAGTTCTTTCGCCCTATCCAAATTCTCAGCCAGTTTTACACCCAAGCTCAATCTGCGATGGCAGGTTTGGAGCGGATTTTTCTGCTGTTAGATGAACCTTCCCAACTGAATGATGCACCGAATGCGACTGAGATGCCGCCTATTCAGGGTGAGGTGCGATTTGAAGCGGTGACATTTGGCTATACCCCTACTCAACTCGTACTCAAAGGGGTGAATCTGCACGCTCAACCGGGACAGATGATTGCATTGGTGGGACCAACTGGAGCGGGTAAAAGTACGATTATTAACTTAATTCTGCGCTTCTACGATGTGTCTGGCGGCGCAGTTAAAATTGATGGGATTGATGTGCGGAGCGTGACGCAGGCGAGTTTGCGCCGTCAAATTGGCATTGTTTTACAAGACAATATTTTGTTCAGCGGTACAGTTGCAGAAAATATTGCTTTCGGCTGTCCCCACGCTACGCAAGCCGATATTGAAGCAGCGGCGCAATTAGCCAATGTGCATGAATTTATCATTTCCTTGCCGCAAGGATACGCGACTCAATTGGGAGAACGGGGTGCGCCTCTGAGCCAAGGACAGCGCCAGCTGGTAAGTATTGCCCGTGCTGTATTAATTGACCCTCGAATTTTGATTCTGGATGAAGCTACCAGTAGTATTGATACTCGCACAGAAGCGCTGGTGCAGGATGCGATCGCGCGTCTACTCCAAAGTCGCACCAGCTTTGTGATTGCCCACCGCCTCAGTACAGTAACGCAAGCCGATCAAGTGTTAGTGATTCAGCAAGGACAAATTGTGGAACGAGGTACTCACGCAGAACTCATCGCTCAACAAGGTGTCTATGCCAATCTCTATGCGCTGCAACTGGGGGCAAATTCTACTCAATAGGGCGGTGCAAGGATACTGGTTAAAACTTAGCGCGATCGCACTCTGCTCAATTACCGCCGATAACCAAAGATCCTGCTGTGAAAGTCGATACTACACCATTTCCTCTAGTTCTTTACCCTTGGTTTCTTTGATCAGCAGCAGCACGAAGAACAAGGAAATCGCCGCAGCAGTTGCATACAAGCCATAGGCAAAGCCTAAACCCACATCCTTGAGAGGGGGAAAGGTCGTGGACACCGCAAAGTTGGCAATCCACTGAGCCGCAGCAGCGACGGATAGTGCCGCCCCGCGAATCCGATTGTTAAACATCTCCCCTAGCATCACCCAAACGACGGGTCCCCAAGAGAAGCCGAAGCAGAAGACGTAGAGGTTAGCAGCTAGCAAGGCAATGATGCCAGAGTTTCCGGTTAGGGAGGGGTTCCCCGCGGCATCTAGGGGCGCACTGCCAAAGGTTGCCGCCAGCGTTCCCAGAGTCAGCGTCATGCCCAGAGAACCCAGGATCAGCAGAGGTTTGCGTCCAAACTTGTCCACGAAAGCGATCGCGACTAGCGTTGTCACAATATTGGTGATACTGGTAATCACCGTAATCCACAGCGAATCCTTCTCGGAAAAGCCTACCGCCTGCCACAGGACGCTGCTGTAGTAGAAAATCACGTTAATTCCTACCAACTGTTGCAGAATAGATAACCCAATACCAACCCAGACTATCGTGAGTAAGCCATGCCGACCCATAAGATCGGACAGTTGAGGTTTGCGCTCCCGCGATACCGTCTGCCGAATCTCCTGTACTTTAGCCTCAACATCTCCACCCAAAACCTTTGCCAAAACCGAAGCCGCTTCTGCGTCCCGTCCTTGAGCCACCAAGTAGCGGGGTGATTCTGGAATCCTCAGTGCGCCTATTCCATAGGCAATGGCAGGTGGGATCTCAGTCCAGAACATCCAACGCCAAGCAGGTATCCCGAACCAGAAGGGCGCTTCGGCGGAACCCGCAGCGACAGCGATGAAGTAGTCGCACAGCAAGGCGATGAAGATCCCGGTCACGATCGCAAGTTGTTGCAGAGAACCCAGGCGTCCGCGCAGGTGTGCAGGGGAGACTTCAGCAATGTAGGCGGGGGCGATAACGCTCGCAGCACCAACTGCTACCCCGCCCACCAATCGCCAAACCATGAAATCCCAAATATTAAAGGCAATACCAGAACCCACGGCGCTGATCAAAAACAGAATAGATGCGACGATCATCGTTTTTACCCGCCCGTAACGATCGGCGATCTGTCCGGCAAAGAAGGCTCCCACCGCCGAACCCAAAAGTGCGGAGGAAACAGCGAATCCCGTTGCCACACTACCGGCTTGAAAATCTTTTCCTAAAGCGGCTACCGCACCATTAATTACGGCAGTATCAAAACCAAATAAAAAGCCGCCAATCGCAGCTACCAGCGCCAGCATCAGCACATAGGATGTGCTGGCTTTAGGCATAACAGGTTTGTTGTGAATAGTCATTTGTTAATCTCTAAGTCAAACGCAAATGCAAAGCTAAATTGATTTCGATTTGCTCATCCATACAAACTTTGAAACGCAAAGCCTGCCAAGCGATAGCCAGCAACCTATTGTGGTAGCTGTCTATCGCTTGGCGATTACCTCCAGTACGTTGCGCGATCGCTTATGTACTACGGCAATTTCTACTTTTGTGAACTCCGGAGACAACGATCGGATTGTTCTCCTGGTTCAGCTTCGATAGCTAGTCTGTGTTTAATGTGAGAAATGGGATAAACCGGGTTATCAGAAAGATGTAAATTTATTTCTCACCATGAGAACATTGTTTGATCCTACCTTCTGACTAGCATCAATCTTTAGGATTAAACCTACGAAAACGTAAGAAACTGTAAGATTCAGCAAATAAACTTAACATAAATGCCTGATTAAGAGTAAATATCCCAAAATATAGGAGCGTCAGGTTGTAAATAGTATTTAAGAGCGATCGCAAGGAGAGTTATCTAGAAGCAAATTGACAGACTACACGACCTGTGAAAACACATTCATGTACCGGATGCGATCGCAAGTGTCACCGAATCAAAATTCCTCTTCACCATCACTCCGCTCGCCAGTGCGTTTTGCGGTAACATTAAGCACTCCCTAGCTTTCTGATAGCTCGTTGATTTCAGTTCCACTTCATCCCTACTCGCTCCACAATCCGTTTACTGTAATGAAGGGTGATCCTCCACCTTACGTCAGTATGTAAATTTCAATTAATAACATCCTCCTGTGAAGCTTACGCAAAAATACGGTAAATATTGCGTAAAGCTACGCTTTCACTGACAAATTTGAGGTATTTTTTGTCTAACAGATACAAGCCTAAATCTATGGGAGGAGCCTTATGAAAACTAAAACTTTTACATTTAAACCATTCATCAAGCTACTGAACCTGTCAGCTTTAATTACTTTAAGTACCGCTGCCATTTTAGACCTTGGAGCTTCTGGAGCAGATGCTGCCTTATTAATTGGTAATACTAAAACCAACAATGTAGTGCGTTATGACGATAAGACAGGAAAGTTTTTGGGTGATTTTATTGCCCCTGGTAGTGGTGGCTTATCTAACCCAGATGATTTAGTATTTGGTCCTGATGGAAATCTCTATATCAGCAGTGGTAGTAGTTCTACAGGACAGATATTGCGCTACAACGGCAAGACAGGTGCATTTATCGATGTATTTGCTTCAGGGGGAAATCTAACTCGTCCCTATGGGATAGTATTTGGACCTGATGGCTATCTTTACGTGAGTAGCTTTCTTACAGACACAATCTTGCGCTATAACGCTACAACAGGTGCATTTGTAGATGTCTTTGCTTCAGGAAATGGATTGCCCGGTGGTTTAAATGGCCCGAATGATTTGTTATTTACACCTGATGGTAAGTTGCTCGTTTCCACTCAGGGTAGCGTTGCTATAGCTGGTGATGCTAACACAGATGGCATCATTTCACCTGGAGAGTTTGTTCCTGACTTTAGCCAGGGACTTCCCAGTCAAATATTGAGTTATGACATTAAAACAAAACAGTCTACTGTTCTAGTAGATTCAGCTACTCCACTTCCCAACAGTTTTAACTTCGTCAGTTTTTTGGGTTTAGCACTTAGCCCCAAGGGAGATTTGTTCGCAACTGACTTTGCAAATGGACTTCGGGCTTATGACATTAATTCAGGAGCATTAAAAGCGACCATTCCAACTGACTATACTTCAATCCCTGGAGGTTTTAGCAATAACTTTATTGGCAATCTGACTTTCATTGGAAATACCCTCTTTACTGTTGGTTTTGACTTTACCAAAAACGATTATGGAGCGATTCTACGATATGACAGCGTAACAGGGAATGCTCAACCTTCGGCAGGTAATCAAGGTGCAGTCTTTGTCTCAACTAACAGTAATCTTCAGCGTCCAATTGGCATTACATCAATTGCATCTGTACCAGAACCGACAGCTACAATAAGTTTGTTTGCACTTGGTACATTCTGCGCGGTCTTTCTACAGAAGTCCAAGCGGAAAAACCACTGCTTGCACGCAGAAGATACAGTGTGACAGAAGAGCGTTAAGCTGTTTCGAGCATCGGGGATTCTACTTTCATCCCCAAATTGAAAGCTTGCAGGATAAAGACTACCGGGGAATGCAAAAGATCCATCCCAGCAGTCGCCTACCCTACAAGAAACCGAAGGGGGGATGACTGACAGTACAACAGAAAGCCTACAATCGCCAACTGGCTCGTGAACGGGTGGTAATTGAGCACGTCAATCGCTGCTGGAAGATTTTCAGAATTTTGGCTGAACGTTACCGCAATCGGCGCAGACGCTTTGGATTACGGTGCAATCTCATTGCTGCTTTGTACAATTATGAGCGTTCTCAATGGGCTTGCTTAAGTTAATTTGCAAGAGGTCTAATGTTGGTAGTGCTAAATAAGTAATGATGCATTGTAATGATGGATAAAATACCAGATTGCACCGATATGATTTTCTAACGATTTGGAGAAAGACAAGGTTTTTCGCACCAACCGAGACACCCGTTGTCTCAAGGTGTTGTTGAATCGCTCTTCGGTAGCTCGTTTTGCCAGTCTCTTTGCCCACTGCAAGGGTGCCGCTTGCGGGCGTAGAACTGCCCCATAGGCTGCCCAAAAATCGGTGTAAGCGATGGCGCATTGGCGATAAACAGGCGGTAAGGATTGCCACAATTTGCGTGCGGCTGCTTCATCCCGTGCGCCAATATAAACGCCAACAATTTCGCGGGTATCCGTATCGAGAGCTAACCAGACCCATTGCTTGTTTCCTTTGTTGTCCACGAATGACCACAACTCATCACATTGAAGTGTTAGCCTCCCCTTTTTTTAGCAGGCACCTGCACACTTCGAGGCACCCCGGCATATTTCTCGTTGACATAGGTTTGCAGCCATTGTTCAGAAACCTGGGCTGCACGAGCAATTCCGGCAAGCGAAATCCGTTCTAATAGCAATCGGTCAATCAATTCCCGTGTGGCTTGGTCAATCACTTTTTTGGTCGGATGTTCGACGAACTGTCGTCCACAGTCATGACATTTGAACCGTTGTTTACCGTTGTGGATGCGACCATTTTTGACGGTTTGAGTAGATGCACTTCAGGGAACAGACGGGCATAAGCGAAAAACATCAGCAAGCAACTCTTCTTCTCTATCATTACATTTTGGGCACTACCCCAAAATCGATACGAACGCTGCTTCATAGGCAGATGTACTACGCTTGGGAGCAAGTAAATTGGAAACATCAGAAACATTTAGAAAACATTGCTAAATTTTCTCGCCTTCCTCAGAACACCAAGTCACAATTGGGGCATCTGAATTCAAAGGAGATAACAGATGCCTGTGACTGGGCACCGTCAGCGTATTCTTGAAGTTCTCCAAGACTGGTTTAGGAGCCATGACTACAGCCCTACACTCGAAGAACTGTGTGTAGAACTCGGTATGTCACCTGAGCGCCGCGCGACTGTTCAGAAGTGGTTACAAACCATGCGGGGTGTTGATGTGGACTGGGAGGATAACATGGCTCGGAGTATACGGTTGCTTCAACCTGACCCAACAGTTCAGTCTGAACCTAATCTTTCAGTTGCCGAAACGCTTCGCTATCTGGCAACAGGTCTTGTTGAATGGGAAGGCTTGTCAGACGAAATTAATCAAGTTCCAGAAGCTTTCAGATTGGGACTTTCGCGTGCTTACTTGACTTCTTTATTACAAAGGGATGAGGAAGCACCGCAAAATCTATCTGAATTCTTTGACTGGGCAAACCGTCCACTAGCTGAATGGAAGCCTGCTAAAAAGGAATTGAAATATTTAGCTGATGATGTGTCTCTGATTGAGGATGGTTTATTATCTGAATTTACTCTTCAGTGGCACGTTGAGGGCAGCGACACAGAGAGACAAGTTCAGGAAAAACTTTTGCATGATGTTCTTTTATACTGCCGACAGTTTCAGAAAGAAGAAGCTTATCGGGAATTTCGCAAGTTAATCATTACCCAACCTGTTTTACGCTACCGAGAGTATCGTCAAGTAATGACTTCCTCTGCTTTGAGACCAATACGAGATTTTGTCTCAAGTGCATACATCGATCTCCCACAACTCCAGTCTGAGGATGTTTATCGTTTTTGTCCACGCTGTCAGTATCCGCAACGTCGTAAATCAGATAATAGCTATGGCTGTCGTAGTCCTGAATGCGATCGCTTACGTATCGAAAAGAATCTCAATCGCGTACTAATTATTTCTGCTGAAGAGGCTGAGGAATATAAAGTCGTTACGCCTGGAATTCACCGCTATGGAACTATCCCAGGAATTTGGGAAGTTGAACTGTACAACCAGTTAACTCAATTAGGTATTAGCGTCACACTTTGGCCAGAAATTGATGAATATGATCTACTGGTTGATTTTGGGCGCAGGCAGCGTTGGGCAATTGATTTGAAAGACTGGGCATATCTGGATCTAGAACGCCTCAAATCGGTGAGATATCGCTCAGATACTAAAGCAACGTTTGCCGTTTTCCCAGATGAGAACAATCGGCACCTGCGAATCAAAGTTGTGCGCGATCGCCTTGAACCCCAACTTGGTGGAGTTCGCCTGCGCTTAATCAGCGAAATTATTGACAAAGCTAAAGCCATTGTGGAGGGGAAAAACCATGCGTGACATTTCTACTTGGAGTAAACCCTTCCGCAAACTACTGAAGCAATCAGTAGATTTGAAAAATCATGTTAGTGCAAAATTACTTAACGCATCTCCTAAAGACCAGCAACGTGAGATTGTTCGCATCGCTCTTTTGATTGCTGAAGTGGAACTTGGTCTTGCACTATTGCAGCGAGTGGCTCCAGACAATCCCGCGATCGCAGTATCGGCACTGCTGACAGGCTATCGTTACCCAAGTGAAACCCTTCAAAATGAGGACAACTGGCGACTGGTACAGAATGCTCGTTTCTACCTAGTCGGTCGCAAAGGTAAAGACTGGGAACGCTATCTTGCTGAGTATTTAGAACTGCCTGTAATATTGCGTGGCTTCAATCTTGCCTCTAAGGACGATCCGCCCCAAGATATTCCCACAAGTATCTATCCAACGCGCCACCGACTATATCAAGCGACTCTTGAAAAAACTCCTCTTCATCGTCAAAAAAAAGTTGAGTTAGCAACTGAAGGCACTTGGTACGCACGTATTACTCATAAAGGACAAGCTCCTGTTGAAGTGCCAATTGCCATTCCTGCAAGTGTTGCTCAGTTGGCTCCTGATTCTGAAGTTACTTTCAGGCTTACCAGAACTGCCCAAAATCCATCGGTAACGGTTTCTGTAGCACAATTGCGCGAAACTGCTCGTGAAATGGACGAAAAACTGGAAAAACTGGGTTATCAAAAGGAAAACTATTGCGCTCGCTTACAAAACATTGCATTACAACTCTATTGCCAAAGTAGTAATGATTTTCAAACAGGCTCAGAGTTAACCATTAATCAACTCGTGCATATTGTTGGACTCCTCAATGTTGGTAAATCAACCTTTATTGAAATTTTGATTTATCATCTAGCCAAGCAAGAGCGACGATGTGCGCTCATTGTTAATGATGTAGCGAGTGCGGTTCGGATTGCCTCAAAGTTTGCCCATCAGTTTGAGATTCCAGCAGTTCCTATCCTGGGTAATAAGCGCTTTGAGCAATTCAATAAAATTTCTGAACCAATCCTTTCGCAGGGAGGAGAAGACATTTCGCAGGGAGGTGTTCATCCAGCTTGGCGATGGTTTAGTCCTATTTGTCCCTTGCTTGGGCTGGTTCAAGCGGAAGAAAAATGGAGTTTTGGAGCGGAACCTTGTCATACACTATACCAAAAAGAAAAGTCTCCCAAAGGTGAAGATGAAGACGAAGTTTGGGAAGAAGAAGGAGCGACTTCTACTTCCACCTGTCCGCTTTATTACAAATGTCCTCGTCACCAAATTGAGCGAGATACTGCTCAGGCAATGGTTTGGGTGCTTACGCCTAGTAGCTGGATTCATACACGAGTTCCACTCCAACTATCTAATACAAAACTGACGTTTGCTGAAGCAGTTTATCGAGAATGCGATTTTCTATTTGTTGATGAAGCTGATCGCGTACAGGTTCAACTTGATGAAGCTTTTGCTCCTAGCGAAGTTTTGCTCGATAATTCTGGCAGTTCTTTTCTCAATCGCCTTGGCATTAATGTTTCCGCAATTTACACTTCTAATCGCAGTCGTTTGGCTGGAAACTTATTAGCTGATTGGAAACGTGCCAGTGATAATGCCCAAATTGCGACCGATCGAATTTGTCATCAACTCTACAACGATAATAAACTCTCAGGTTGGCTTGGGCCTACCCCTTTTACTGGGCGATCGCTTTTTGCCCGCTTAGTTAGAGAACTAATTGATTTGCAAGAAAACTCTTCAGCAACAGTAATTTCATCTAATCCACCATCTCGTCAAACGCGCCAACAACGCTATCAACAAAAACAACAGCAAATTTTAGCTGGTTTGCCATCCCTAAAACAGCGCGAACGTCAGCAGGTTCTGATGCAAACCCTGGAAGGGTTTCTATCAGCTCCCCTAGATATGCGTCAAGGAAAAGAACTGAGCCAAATTGCCTTAGCACTACTGGCACTTGAAGGACTTGAGGAAGTGTTACCAGAGGTCGCAGACTGGTGGCGTAAATGGGCAAAAGAACATAACTATCTCTTACCTACAGGGGATGAATGGGAATCTTTCCAACGCAAAACATTACTTGCCATTGCGATCGCTGTTTTAGATAATCGTTTAACCTTTCTTGTCGATCGCTTGCCAGCAGTTAGTCGTTTTCTAGATTTGCATGAGTTGAGTCAAGCACTGGTTTACCGTCCACCCCGCGATTATTTACCTGTCATTCCAAATGCTCCAGTAGGTAATATTTTAGGTTTTCGATACAGCAGGGAAGAGAAGGCACCTGGAGGGAAACTTGACTATTTCCGGTATGTTGGCGTTGGTCGAGCTTTACTACTAAATTTTCCCACACTATTTGCCGCAGATGGTTTGGATGGGGCGCATACAATTTTAATTTCTGGTACAAGTTATGCACCAGGCTCACCTGTTTACAATATTGCAGTTCGTCCACAAGTGCTGTTGGAACCAAGTCAGAAAAATGGAATTGGTATCAGAGACAGTGAATTTGCGTTTAGTCCACAAAAAAGTGTAAGGAGTCAGCCTATTGCGATTTCTGGGTTGTATACGGATGTACGTCGAGCAGCTGCTATTGAAATGGTTGGAGCATTGTGTCGTACAACAGGAGGAATCAAAAGTTTTCTGGACGAACTTCTGGAAGATTTAAAAAACCGCGAACAAACAGAGTCAAAATATTGGAGCGATCGCCAACGAATTCTGGTTATCACCAATAGTTATGACGAGGCAGACTGGGTTAAAGAACAACTCAATCGGCATTATCCAACGTGCAATATTGATGATGTTGCTGTATTACGGCGCGATAGTGCCCCAAAATCACTTCATGGTATCCGCCGCAGTCAGATCGGGGATCTCAACAAACTTCCCACGAAAATAGTAGTTGCGCCTTTGATGGCTTTAGAACGCGGATACAACATTCTCAACGAGCAAAAAATTGCTGCTTTTGGTGCTGCACTCTTCTTTTGCAGACCTATGCCAGTTCCTGATGATTGGCAATCGACAGTAAGACAACTAAATACCTGGGCGCTGGAAAACTATGCAGATTCAGCCAACTACATTAACTTGAGTTCGCGATCGCTATCAGACTTTGAGGAGCGCTTTTACCGTCTTGCTATTACTGAACTGAATAGGCTCAATTGTCGTGCCTTCAGGTTCGATCAACTAACTGAACAAGAGCGTCAAGTCCTCTGCTGGAATCAACTTGTTAGTATTTGGCAAGTAATTGGGCGATTGGTAAGGGGAAATGTACCTTGTATTGTCCATTTCTTAGATGCCAAATTTGCGCCTGAATTGGCGGAATCTGATTTTCAACAGCTTGATACGACCGCAACCTCTCTATTGCTCGGAATCTGCGAGATTTTGCAACAAGCTATTGAGGGAAATAATAAATCTCCTTACGAGGTTACGCTAGCGCGATCGCTCTACAACGATTTCTTTACAGCACTTACACAAACCAAAGGATTGCAATATGGCAGTTAAAACACTTTTACCTGGAGCATGGTCATTACGTTCAGATAAAAAATTTGAACTATTTACAATTACAGTACCTCCTACTTGGCAACGAGCGGCTCAGGCACTCGCTCAAAAACGATATACAATGCAAGGCAAAGGTTATCCATCTGTGCCTGTTTATTCCCTTGATCGGATTGTTACAGCTAGCTTTCCTCAAATCATTAAAACTGAGCGTAATGCTTGGAAAGAAAATGGCAATCATTGGATAGTTGCAAAAGAAAAAGTAGAGATTTCGTATTTACCAGAACTGATTAAAAATTGGTTACGGGAAGAATTTATCTGTTTAAGTGAGGACGAAGTTGAATCAACTCTTTCTCGGCTAGACGAGCGACTTTGGGAATGGGATGAAAAGCCACTCTTTTATCCACTTGAGAACTTATTAGCAGAATATCAGCAAAATAATCTCTTTTTTTCGGCTATTCCTGATTACCTAGTTGACCAATTATTAGAACACCCAGAAATTAGCTTTGCAGGTGAAAATCACTCTTTCCAACTAAAGTTTTACCGCGTTGTGGGACAAGCGGCTGAGTTAATGTCTTGGCCACCAATAGAAGTTACGGGTTTGAAAAGAGGAGAAGAAGTTGCAGTAGCGAAAATATCTTTTGTTATTTCCTTCTCAGTGCAAACAATTCCTTGGCGTAAAGAGCCAGTTGTATATCACACTCTATCTATTCGACGTTGGATTGATAGCCCGTTTAAGGGATTACCTTACCCTAGTGTTACCGTTCATATCGGTGATTCATACCGATGGTTAGATGGGGAACGTCAAACTCTCAGATTTATGCAAATTAGAGTACAACGTCTAAATGGACAATTAAGCTGGCCTCGTGCATTAAAGGAATTATTAGCTATCAATGACTGTCAATTACCAGATTTACAAGAGATTATTCAACAACCAGACACAAATTGGCATTCTGAAAATTTATCAATTAGAGAAATACAAACTGTGATCGCTTATCACAGTAGTTACAGCAGTAGCGGAATAAAAACTCTGTGTCTACCTGGTGTGAGTCCGCGAGATCTTGCTAGCCTCGATCAAGCAATTTGCGATCGCCTCCCTGTAGAAAGAGTAGGTAAAGCCAACATTCTCACTGCCTTCAAACCTTCTCAAGATTCACTGTTAAGAGATTTATGGGACTCAAGGGCAGGAAAGCGTAAGGTGCAAATGCTACAACCTGAGTATGCTCAAAAAGCAGTACTGCAATTATGCAATCAAAACACTTTATCTATCTTGATAGTTTGGGAAACAGAATCTTGTAGAGATGCGATTATTTACGAAATTTGCCAATTACTTGACCTGCAACCAACAAATGATGAACAGATTTATAGCGGAATAATAGGAAGCGTTAAAATTCAGACATTTCATGTTTCTGACTTGACGCAACCGTTAGATATTCCAGCAAATCTTCACCCTCAACAGAGACAGCAGCTACGCAGAAAATTCATGGAGGAGCGAATTAGAGCGATCGCTAACTATCTTCCCAATCCAACTGGACTCTGTGGAGTTATTGTCGAAATTAAGCAAAAACGAGATTACTTTCCAAAAGAAGCAGATCCGAAACTGGCATGGCGGATTGGAGCAATGAAAAAAGGCTATCCCAATCAGCATATTCATGCTCTGAGTAATAGTAAGAGAAAAATAAAAGCAGACCAAGAACGTTTTAAACGTGCGGTTATAGACCTACTCCGTCAATTAGGCGCAATGCCTAACCCTATTGTAGGGATGGAACTAGACGGATTGAGTTCCAATTTATGGTTAACTTGTTTTTATGTCATCCGTCGTAATCGCAAAACTACAGTTAATGGCAAAGACGTAAAAGTTGCGCTGATGGTTAGAGTTAATGCAGCAACTGGAGAAATACAACTAACAACTTCTTCAATCTTTAGTACTCAAGGTTGGCTTTCTTATCCACAAGGACTTAAGCGATTACTTGACGAAAAGTGGGCAGATGAATCAACTCCTGAATCTGGGGAAGAAACCCTTAGTAAGGATCGCAAACAAGCTGAACAGCAACGTATTGGACAATTTGTCAGCCAATGCCTGAAAAGCTGCTTGAATTTGCCTGCTGAGGGCAAGGAGTTACCGCGTGTATTATTTATGGCATCAGCGCAAAATGCACGAGATTTATTACCCTGGTTAAAAAATCCTCAGTTACCTAAAAATAAACTACCGGATGGACTAGCACGACAATTAAATAACTCAGAGTGCGATCGCTTGTGGATAGTTCGCCTTAGAGAATTAGAACGAGGGGAAACCCCTGTAGCTATCGCAGAAGGTGAATCAGGTACTAGACGTACAGTTGGGGGAATCTTTAAATGGGAAGAAGTATGTGACTCAAAAGAGGATGCGGTTTATCTCAGTCTTAGAAATTTGTTAATAACTGAGAAGTATCCTCTAGCAAAGCGTCAATCACGCTTAGATAATGGTGGCGCTCCAGCAGCCAATCCAAAGCCATTGGAAATAGCAGTTATTCACCATCCAGATATTGAAGAAGAGAGACTTGTATGTTTAGTACATGCTCTGAGAAATCGCTGGCCTTATTTTGCAGATGACGTATCTTTACCCTTGCCTTTTCCTTTTGCAATTAAGGCTAAGGAGTATGCTGTTAGTCCACAAGACAGCATAGATACTTCAGAAAGTAATGACGAAGATTCTGACTGTACAGACTAAACTTCTATGCCTTGTATTAATTACTCAAAGCCGAATGTTAGGTACGCTTGTCCCAAGTAGTCTTATTTACCTGCGGGGTTTATCTACCAAGCTATGCAAACGCCCCTAGCCATCTATTCCAACCAGAATCCAGCAGAGAGAGTAGGGGCGAATTTATCTAGTCTCAGCGTTAGCAGAGCGAATGTTCGCAGCAGTGGAATCAGCGTTGCCGGAAATTCAGATGTCTGCTATACGCAATCCTAAATCAATGTGACTTTTCCGGTATCCAGATCGTAACGACCTCCGACAATTTTGAGCTTGTCATCTAGCAATCGTTCCGAAACGATCGTTGAATTTTGTTTTAATTTCTCAATTTGATACCGAACGTTTGCAACTACAGCGTTATCAACCGGATCGCCTGATTCATCTTTTGTCTTAGCGATCGCAGGTTTGATGGCTTTAACAAAAGAATTCATGCTTCCAGGGAGACGTTCCCCCTGGACTGCGGCAGTGACAGCACCACAGCGTTCGTGACCTAAAACCATAATCACAGGAGTACCGAGGATAGCGACAGCGTATTCCAAACTGCCAAGCACTTCTGGAGTCACAATATTTCCGGCAACCCGGATATCAAATAAGTCACCGAGTCCTTCGTCAAACAAAATTTCCGCAGATACCCGCGAATCCGCGCAGGTTAGCAGCGTTGCAAAAGGGTGTTGTGCTTGGGCAATTTCTTTAACCCGTGCCTCTGATTGATCGGGATGTTTAGCCTTGTGTTGCACAAACCGTTGATTGCCCTCCATCAACCGTTTTAGGGCGGCATCAGGGCTGGGAGGCTCAACGGTCGCTGCGATCGCTCGATTTGCTTGCACACCCCAGAATGCACTTCCTGTCACAGCAGCCATCAGTGCTATTCCGCCAGTTCCCGTTAAATTCAAGAAATTGCGCCGCCCCATCAACCCATTGTTTTGATTCATCGCTATTGAAGAAGTAAAAGTTGCAGAATAAACGATTCAAAGTTCAAAGCCGAAGCTAGACTTTATTTTTGTTTTTTAGTTTCTTCAGATTTCACAGAAGATAGAAACAGCCGCCTTACAATGAAGCAACGCATCTCGTCGAGCGAATTTCCATCGCATCAGAAATGTAACAACTGCCTCCAAACTTGTTGAGGATTGGTCGAATAATTTCCACAGCACCTTTAAGTTTTTCTGGCGCACAAAATGCGATGACATAGACATTATCCAGCATCGTCATATCTAAATCTTCAGAACCCCCTCTAAGCCCCTGTCCGGCAACATTTCGGATAACTAGGTGCCCGGTTACACCTGATTTTTTTAAACTGTCTAAAATTTTGCCAAGTTCAACTGAATTTGCAATGACTTCTATTCGTTTAACTGAATGCATGATGTTATCTCCAAAGCATCTCAATGCCGTACAGATATACGGGAATTCCGACAATGATGTTGAAAGGAAACGTTACAGCTAGTGCGGTAGAAACGTACAAGCTAGGATTCGCTTCAGGAACCGTTAAACGCATAGCGGCGGGAACAGCAATATAAGAAGCACTTGCACAAAGTACCGCAAATAAGAGCGCGTCCCCCTTGGGCATTCCGATGAATTTTGCAATCAAAATTCCAATGCCTGCATTGAGGATTGGGATTAGTATTGCAAAAGAAATGAGAAAAACGCCCGTTTTTTGCAAGTCCTTAATCCTTCTAGCTGCAACCAACCCCATGTCGAGCAAAAAGAAGGTCAGGATACCGTAGAACAATCCCTGAGTAAAGGGTTCTAAAGTGTGCCAACCGCGTTCTCCAGTTAGGACTCCGATGATCAGGCTACCAACCAGCAGAAATACGGAGCTATTCAGGAAGGCTTCTTGCAACACTTCGGGCCAGGAAAAGTCCCGATCTCCCTGGCTGGGTGTGAATAGATTGACCAGAATCAGCCCGACGATGATAGCCGGAGATTCCATAAGCGCTAGGGCTGCAACCATATAACCATCATAATCAATCCCCAACTCGGTCAAAAAAGCTCCTGCCGTGATAAAAGTTACGGCACTGATGGAGCCATAAGTCGCGGCGATCGCTGCTGCATCGTAGATATCCAGCTTCAGCTTCAGGATAAAAAAGGTATAGATCGGGACGGCACACGCCATCAATACGGCTGCCAGCATGGTGAATATCACTTCCTGGGTTAAGCCGCTTTTAATCAGTTCTACTCCTCCCTTAAAGCCAATAGAAAATAGTAGATAAAGTGACAGTAACTTGGGGAAAGGAGCCGGAATTTCCAGATCCGATTTAACAAAAACTGCCACCATACCTAGAAAGAAGAATAGGATTGGTGGATTTAGGATATTAGAAACGATCAGGCTTGTATCCATATCTACTCCCCATCCTGGATAACCAAGAATTTGAAAAAGGTTTTAATCATGACTGAAGTGACACAGTGGTTCTACGCAACATCTGATGCGTAGAACCACTGTATGGCAATTGAGCCGCTAAAAAGATATAGGAAATTTTTATACTAAGTATAAATAAAACCTTTCTAACTACCGAAATCAGCCGGGAGATGGGTTTGACAAGAACTGAAGTCGCTACTGCAACAACAGCGCCGATTACGGGCGAATTGTAGTGAGAATGGCAGTACCTCCCCAGGAGATGGAGGCGTTGATGCCATTTCTCGATACGTTTAGGCTTAGCTATAGGGATGACAGCCAGAACTCAGGAATCTGTTTTTGGGCTAGGGCGATCGCGCGTATACCCATAACGCTCCAGACCCATTAAGAATTGTCAACTCCGATACGTCAAGCGCTTTCATCCAGCCGTTTAATGTAGTGAGGGGTTAAATCTCATCGTCAGGAAACGAAACCGACATAATTGTACTCTGAGAGAGATACACACTAAAGCGATCAGAAAATTGCATTACTGGTTTCTTTTGTGCATCAAGTTCCTCTTCATCAAGTAGCAGTTTGATTGACCAACGCTAGTTTTTACAATATATTACCAAAAGTATCCGAATTAAAAGGACTTGTTGACCAGACATATATGCCCGAATGAAGTGGTATAAATCGGACTGTAGTAGTTAAAAATAATCCTTGAGCAGTTTTTTTTCGCTTACCCCAAAGCTATTGGTAGATAATGTGGTTTCAAAATTATGTTTGCAGTCGGTTTACAGATAATGTGATTTGATTTGCAGCTATGGGGGTTTAGACTAACCTTTTATTTGCAATTTAATGTAGTTTCAGTTTTGTATTGGAAAGCGGTTTGAAGCGTTTGGGTTTGCAGTTCGCTACAATTATATCTTTCTGCTGCTTGTCCAAACTACTTACAATCTTTGGTAATTTAACCTTGTCTGCTACTTGACGGGGTATACAGAGGCATTGCAACTTCTGTTGCTTGCTGCCCGAACCTGCTCAAACTCAATCAAACCCACATCTTGGAAACTTTCCCTTACCTGCACGCATGCAGAGAATCAAGAACGATGTCTAATCAAGCGTCTGACCGTCTTAAGCAAAATGCTGAAAGAATTATGCATCTGTGGGAGGAGCGGGCGCGTGATGAAGTCAAAGCATCAATGCATCATGAGTCTCTTGTTTTACGAAATTCGCTACCTCTGTACTTAAACCAACTGGTAGATGAACTCTCAAACAGAATTGACAGGACACCTGCCCGAATCGCAGCCGACAAGGTAGAAAGCACTCGGATTGGCAAGAAGCATGGGCATGAGCGGGCCGGTTATGCCGACTACTCCATGACTCAACTCATTTTCGAGTACCACATCCTTCGTCAAGTCATCTTTCAAGTTTTAGAGGAAGAAGCACCTTTAGACGTGAGGGAACGAGACATCATTATCGACTCCATCGAGCAAGCCGTTAATGACGCTGCCACTCAATTCTCCGAGACGCTGCGAGATATTCAAGAGCTATTTATGGTGACGCTAACTCACGACCTCAGAGGCCCCCTTAATGTTGTAAAAATGGGAACTCAACTGACTCTGCGTCGGGTGGAACGAGGAGATAGCCACGTGGATATAGCCGCGAGGATGCTCAATGCAATCAATCGGCTGGATTCGATGATTCAAAATCTGCTTGATGCAAGTCGGCTGCGGACAGGGCAGAGTTTAAAGATTGAATTTGAAGAATGCGATTTAGAGGTGCTAGTTCAAGAGGTAGTAGAGGATTTGAGCTTCGCTTATGGAGATCGGTTTGTTGTGGTTTGTGATTCTGATATCAGGAGTTATTGCAGCCGTAAAGAAATACGGCGGGTGATTGAAAACTTAGCAGTTAACGCTGTGAAATATGGGGCGTCTGGCACGCCGATTACACTCACGCTTCAGCAAACTGAAACGCAGATCAGCCTTACTATCCATAATGAAGGCGATCCGATTAGCCTAGACGCTCAATCAATCCTATTTCAACAATTTCGTCGAACTATCTCTGCTGAGGAGCAAACGGGATGGGGACTAGGATTATTTTTGGTAAAGAGTATTACTGAAGCACATGAAGGGACGATTGAAGTTGAAAGCGCTGAAGGCAAGGGAACAAGCTTTATCATCAAGTTACCCAAAGTTCCCGATCAGGTGGCATAGTGGCTAAGGTTCTTCGCTGATTTTGGTGAAAAGAAGGACGGTCGCCAATTTCTGTAACCTGGATTCTAGGCTAAAAATCTTTCCAGAGAATTGCCCGTATACATGACACTCCTCAATAGCGATCGCACTTGACATCTTGCCGCCGGCAGTCGGACGTAAGTCGCTCGAATTGCTACGGTTTCGGCAAGCGCGATCGCTATTCGCTGTTAGATAGTCTGCGATGTCCAGGTGGGACCCTCACAGCGCGGGCCATCCGCCGTCCAAATCAATTTATCTAAGCACATTCGCCGCGCTGACCTGCCCGTGTCCCAAGCATGGTAAGCGATGTAATCAGTTTTACCATCGGGACCGACAACGATCGAGTTATGACCGGGACCGAGAACCCGATCGACAACAGTTTTCAATACGCGGGGACCCGCTTCATTCCCTTCATCGGAGTAGGGACCCATGACGCTATCTGCAACACCATAATCGACACCGTAGTTTTCCGTTTCCCAGCACCCACCACTGTAAAAGCAGTAGTAGAGATCGCCATGTTTGCGGACACTGGGACCTTCTAAGGTATGCCAATCATAGCGATCGCCGTACATCAAACGGTTTGCCAGAAACCGCTGCCAGTCAGAGCGGGCGCGTAAAACAACTTTCCCCTCTCCAGCCAGTTTTGTCATCCCTATCAATCGGTCTACCATCAGCGCCGTTCCAGCCCTTACTCCGCCTTCTGTATCCAAGAAATCGCGGGCGTAGAACAGATACCATTGCCCATCGTCATCCCGAAAGGCATGAGGATCGATGGCGAAAGAACACGATTCAGGGTCTATGAGGGGTTCACCGATGTCTTGATAAGGTCCCAACGGGCGATCGCTCGTTGCAACCCGTAACTGATGCCGCTTGTCTTCGTGTCCTACGGAGTAGTAGAGATAGAACTTGCGATCGCAATAAGCAACTTCGGGTGCCCAATAGTTATCTCCCAAAGCAGCGTCTGGGCGCAGCAGTGCATTACCCGCAAACTCCCAGCTTACAAAGTCCTCAGAACGCAAGAGGGGAAAGACGCGCTGTTTGCCGATTTCGTCCACCTCTCCCTCTGCTTCTGCTGCACCCGTGCCGATTGCGTAATATACTCCCTCGTGTTCCCAAACAAACGGATCGGCAAAATAGCCGTTGTACACCGGATTGGTATAGGTGCGCTTGCTAGGGAATTCTTCAGGCGTCGGCTCAAATTGAGACATTATCGTCCTAATACTTGAAATTCACGTAGGTTTCAACTTTGTTCTCTGGCAACTGCTCCACCACCTGGCACCGCAGTAATTCCCTTATTTCCTCTGGCAGACTTTCATAATAGTCTCGTTGCACAGTCAAGTCCACTTTCGCGGTATGCAGCCAATGCATCACATAGCCCATCACAACCATCGGTCTCGGTGTGTTTGTCCGGTTGGGTGAGCCTCGATGCAGCGCCAGCGGCGACCGAATCATCACATCACCCGGCTGCATATAAAAGGATTCCATCGGAATTTCGCCAGCAGCCACTTTCACTAACCCTTCCTCACGAGGTAAGACATGAGTCCCCCGCGCCATTTGAAACGGCCCATTGTCCGCCGTTACTTCTACCAGCGGAAAGTTAACCGCCAGCGCATAGAGTGGCGTTACTATCTGATCTGAGAAAAGTGGGCGAAAGTCCCGGTGAATTTCTTGGTAATCCGAACCCTGTACTGGAATATCAGCCCCCAATTGCACCATCTTATATTCTTGGTAGAATACGCGATTGAGAATCCCCAAAATGACTGGATTCGCAAACACATCTACATTGGCAAAGGGAGCAACCCAGGGGAAGGTTAGATAGAAGCGGGCTTGTTCGCGAGGTGCCAGACCACCCGGTTGATTTTGGCGCTTTTGGAATAATTCATTAAAAGCGTCTCCCCACTCTTCGATTAATCTTCTGTCAAACAGACCCCGAATCACACAAATTCCATCTCGATTGAGTTCTTCAGCAAAGCGATTTAGGTCAGTCGTCGAAAACTTAGCTGTATCTGTAGTTTGAATCATGTTCTGCTCCAATTCAGGGCGTTAGAGTTGAAGTAAAATCTAGCTTTCAAGAGCAAAGTGTTTCAGGAAGCTAGTTTGCTGCTCCCCAAACCTTCCGTATAATTACTGCTTAACAAGGTGTTCAAGAGTTCAGTAATTTTCACGCTTCGCGCTTATGGAATCTCCTGAACTTTCAGATGAAACTGTGACCGAGCTGCTTAATCAGCAGGCAAAGAATGAAGCTGTAAAATCTTCACTCACCCTCAACGGTTGAATTATTAACCACTATCGTCCAATCGTCATTTCCATATCCACAAGCCTTAGTGACCTAGCTTCTCGAAGTTTCATCGCTGCTACTAAAACTGATTCCTCATTGCCTAAAGAAAAACATAGCGTCATCTACTTAAATACTATTATTCCCCGCGATAGATGCAGAATAGCAATCACTACTTGAAATCTTAAAAAAACTTTGGGTTAGTTTTGCAAGTTGAGCAACACTATTTTTCTCTGGATGAAGACTGGCGATGAGATGGCGAATGCTTACAGCACGCTATGCGATCGCGCTATTCGGGTAGATAAGTTCCGGGAGACTCTGGCAGTGGTAGCTTGCCTAATTAATACTTGATAATTGCTTCCCACACTGAGACAACACTCAGATATACCTCATTGTCTGGATCGCAGATACTGCCTTGCGGTCATTTGATAATCGACAATCGCCACTGATGAACAAAAGAAACACATGGGTATCAAACAGTAGTTTCATGTACCCTCAAATGCAGTCAGAATGTCTTTTGGTAAAGGAGTGTCAAAATCATCTGGTACGGTGAACTCTCCAGCACACAAAGCAAAAGGTCGAAGTTGCTTAACGGTTGGCGAAATCGGTCTAATTTCAGCAACTGGCTTTCCTGCTTCCATGACAATAAGAGTCTCACCTGCTTCGACTTGGTGAACGTAAGTTGCAATATCTCGCTGAATTTCCTCAATCGTTACCGTTAGCATAGTGTCACCACTTTTGCATGGTTATGGCTTTTCCCTTAATCCCTCTTGTGTTTCTCAATCAGTAAAAATATCATGCTGCTCCTTAAAATGTCTCTCGGTAATAGCCAAGCCTAAATCGGTAGCTAGGAAATCAACACCGTCAATAATTTTGGGTATCTGAACTTTATCAACTTGCAGATTGAGAAAGCATTCCTGCCTGTAATCTGGTCTTTCCTGAAAGCGTGCGATCGCAAGTTTTAAAGGACGTATAACTTCATACGCTTTCTCAGCTTTCTCAATTGATTCCTGAGGAATTGAAGATTGCAGCCTAAGAATTGCTAAATCGATTAAATCTCTTGCCTCAACGCTGTCGTCCATGTAGCGATCGCAATTTGAAAGCAGCTTGGATGTGAAACAGTCATTGAGGCTTAAGCAGGCGACAGATGACCACTTTGGATATCTTGGCGGATCTAGTTGAAAACGAGCTTCAGCGATAATTTCAGCCTTGATGGGGATATTATCAACAATAACCATCATCCGAATTCCATACTGGTCAGTGGTGCCACGTCCAACTTGGATTCTACTCAGATCGCGAAACAATGCTTCATATCCACCATCAAATATGACTGTGCGGAGGTATTTGTAGCCTGATTCACCAACAGGAGAGATAAAATCAACGTCCTTACTCCAGCGGTATTCTTCAAAATCAAGTGCAAGAAGGGTTCCACCACCGAAGTAAGCAGAACCCTTCCTAAGTACCTCAGCATCTAAACTTTCAAGAATCGTGAGAATTTTATGATGGTGATCAAACCTGAAGGTCATAAACAGGCTTGTAGCCAGGAATTATAGCGTTTTGCAAGTTCTTTGAGGAAACTTAGTTCTTCGTCTTCAAGATTGCTAAATAGCTGGCGATATTTCCAACCCCGCTCATAGCGACTCAGCATTTGCTCCGGAGTAAACCGATAGACATCTCCTGTTTGCCAGCAGATTGACTCCAAAAAAAGCAGCCTTTTTGGGACAAGAGGTGAATTAGTTGTTGGTGTAGCGGTTGTCATAGCTCCTCTAATCGACAACTTTTGCTAACTCTACTTCTAGAATAGCCCAATCATTGGTGCTCACAGGCTTCGCCTACGTGCAAACAAAACCAATTTACAGGAGCGATCGCTTTATTCGTTCTTGCTGGCGATCTCACTTTGCTTCCTGACCCAAATACTTGGACGGGAGTTAATCAAATTCTTGCCTAGTTTTTGGGAGTGTGCTCAGCGGGACACGCCTCTGTGTCCACTACAACAAGGTGTTATCTGCTCAGATTTCCTATGATCTTGACAGATGCTTTAGAAATTCATCAACAACCTGAGCAGGACTGTTGTAACATTCTTTAGCATCGTAGAATTCAATGAAATACAATCCATAGTCTTTGAATAACCTTGCTCGGTCGTGGTCTCGCATTGCAGTAGCGCTTGGATGATACTGATCTCCCATAACCTCCAGAATTCCCCACTTTCCATCTTGACAGACTAAGAAATCTGGCTCTCTTTTCACATCTTTTCCACCTAATACAGCGGTTGCATTGGAGAAAAACAGTACATTTCGCCTCTTTAGTTCATTGTAAACTTTCACTTCAGAGCGAGAGCGAAACCTTAAGCCGTCATGCTCAATAGTTCCACTAGAGACAAGCGATGCAGAATTTGATAATAGCTTTCCATCATCTGGTGGAGCTTCGATAATAGGCGATATTTCTAAGTCATTTATTTCATAACCAACTTCTTTTGGAAATACAGTATAGACAGCAGCCAGTAACTCTTTTTTCACACTCTCTGTGAATTTGGGTAGGTGTGCAACGGGTACGCAAAATCTTACAGTAGCATCGTAAGAGTCCCACCGAACGTGAGAAAACGAACCAGATGAAACAACTTCGTAAGTCGAATTGATAAGTAGAGTGTCAATGTCATCTTTTTTTATCGCTCGCAGGTAGCTCCTAAGCGTATGGAGAAAAGCTGGCGATTCCGGCGGACTGTAGGTAAACTCTGTCAACTTTTACTCTCCAACTAACCTTTATTTCACTGTAGATAAGTGCTTAAGCAAAATTAATTACATATTCGGTTCCGACTTTTTTTAGCACATTTTTGACATACTTTACTAAACTTTTCCAGTCCCGATAAGCCTCTATCTCTATCCATTCATATTTCATAAACTTCCATAAGATTTCAATTAAGTT
>NZ_JAMPKD010000036.1:0-51414 GCF_039961915.1 Trichocoleus sp. DQ-A2 | reverse complement strand
GCAAGGGGGCATGGCGGCGGGAGTTGTCTCTTTCATTTATCACACCATAACGTGAAATGGTTGCCATGCCTGTATTATACCTTTTTAGAGTCTTGTTTTTCGTTTAAGCACCGCTAAGAGCATCAGATCGTCGATGTTACCTGTAAAGTCTAAAAAGCCCCGAAGGTAAGCTTCCGCTAGAACCAAAGGATCTTGACTCAGAATTAGCGTCCGGATGACTCCGGGATGATGAATCTGCAAAGTGAGTTGAGGAAGCGAGTCATCAAAAGTTTCATTGGTCATTATCTTGTCTGTCCCCCAGCAATCGATGCAGAATTTCAGAGGCAGTAGAGAAAACCGTTCGCTCAAGATATCTCGGATGCCGGTAGGAACAGAAGAATATGACATAGTTGATTTAGCGTGTTAATGGTTATGTGTCAGTAGCAATTGGGGATTTTGGATTTGCTCTCACCCAACGGTGAGGCAACCTTAGCCTGACGATGTAGAGCAACAACGCCGAAATGGTACTAATGATGAGTTTTCAACTCAGCACCATTCATATCTACAGAGGAATAACCATTAATCACTAACAGCGCGTGAAATTTTTCTACACTTGTCTAATCGCAGGCGAGACGACTGCGCGATCGCAGATTCGCCAAAGTTGCATAAACATGGCGGTAGAAAATCTAGCAATTCTCTATTGGATACAGTATGGTTTAACCCCACCCCAACTCCTGCCCGCTTTTCCGGGAGGGATTCAATATTCCCTCTCCGTTCACGGAGAGGGGTTGCGGGTGAGGTTCTTTATATTGCACTAAGAGTGAAAACTCCTATAAACCTAATTTGTAGAGGCAGGTAATCTCCACTAAAAGTAGGGGCACGGCATTGCCGTGCCCCTAGGAAATTTTCGGATATCAGGGTTTAACGCTTTCTAACAACGCCTAACAACATTTTTGAGTTAGTCCAGGCGTTTTATATCAAAATGAGATGCTTTCAGCGGCTAATGGATCAAATTCACTCACTATCCAACTGAAGAAGTGATGCTTTTCAGTTCGATTTCGCTTGAGGATGGAACTTTGACATTCCAGACAAGCCCTAAGCGATTGAGGGCGAGGATACCTAACCAACCGAAATCAAGTTGCCACCATCTGAGTCCAAACCTTGCCGAGTGCTGGAAAGCATGGTGGTTATTGTGCCATCCTTCACCGAGGGTCATGATGGCGACGAAAAGATTGTTCTTACTTTGATCTTCTGTGGGAAATTGGCGTTTTCCCCAAAGGTGGCAGACTGAGTTGACGCTAAAAGTAAACTGGTGCAAGAGGAAAATCCGGATACCTCCGCCCCAGATTAAGCCTCTCAATGCTCCTGACCACGACCCGGTTAAGACTCCACCCAGAAGCGTCGGAATTAACAGAGAAAGTAGCACCCAAAGGATGTAGAGCTGGTCGATTTTTTGGACAACTTTGTCACGATTGAGATCCGAGACATAGGGGTATGGGGGCGTCCAATCGACGTTTAGCAGCCAGCCAGTATGGGCGTGCCAAAAGCCTTGAACAACTCCCCAAAACCCTTCTCCGTGAATATTTGGTGAGTGGAAGTCTTGTTGAGTATCTGAGTAGAGGTGATGACAGCGATGGTGGCTCACCCAGCTGGCGACTGGGCCTTGACCTGCCATGCAGCCAGCGATCGCTAAAAAGGCACGCACAAATGCCCCAGCCTGAAAGGCACGATGGGTGAAAAACCTGTGATACCCCACAGTGATGCCAAAGAAAGTCAGGGCATACATTCCTACGAGTAGACTGAGATCCAGCGGCTGGACCCCACGTTCCCAGAAGATGATAGCCAGGGTCGCAGCAATAAATCCCACCACAGGCATGGCGACGACGATGACATTCAGTGTTTTCTGAAAATTGTTGATTTTAGAAGGATTGGAGAAAGAGATTGACACTTGTTTGGTTGAAATAGACTACTCGCGCAATAAAACTAAGAATATCTGATTGTTTGCCGTTAAATTCCCGAATAATTGTCCATTTTAGGGCTGATACGAGTCTGTTTCCATAAGCCTAAAGGAAGGTCTAAAGGAAGGTAATCGGGTCTACGGGTGTACCATTTTTACGGACTTCAAAGTGGAGATGGGGTCCCGTAGAAAAGCCAGTAGAACCAACCGCCGCGATCGCATCGGCTCGGTTTACAGATTGTCCTTCCGAAACATAGATTTCGCTGGCGTGACCATATAAGGTAGTAATGCCATTGCCGTGGTCGATAATTACCGCCTTCCCGTAACCTCCATACCATCCGGCAAAAATTACCTCTCCGCTGTTGGCGGCGCGGATCGTGCTGCCATAACTTCCCCCAAAGTCAAGACCAGAATGGAAACGGCGGTAGCCCAGAATCGGGTGGACTCGCCAACCAAAATTGCTTGTAATTCCCGCATCGCTGGGGTAGCTGAAAATACCCGATCCGCGAATAATGTCCCTCCCGCGAAGAATGGCTTTGCTCGCTGCCGCTTCTCTTTCTCTTTTTGCCTTCGCTTCTGCAACTCGTTTTTGAATGAGAGTGCTAATCCCTGCGGAATCCTCTGCTAAAACGTTCTCGGCGGCTTCTAAGGCTTGCCGGTTAGTATTCAAGCGTTGAATGAGCTGCTGCTGAGCCTGTGTCTGAACTTCAAAGTCGGCTTTTTGTGCCAGCAATTGCTGGGTAATCAGAGCAATTTGGTTTTTCTGCTGTTCGATCTCGGTTTTTTGGCGATCGATTTGGTCAGCTTCCGCCTTCAAGTTTTTCAAGATTTGTTGGTCGGCTTGAAACACCAATTTGATCTGGCGACGCCGGTCGGAAAATTGACTGAGATTTTGGCTAGAAAGCAGGATTCCCCATCCTTGGTGAGAGAGTTGCTGGCGTTGCAGGAAACGCAAACGGGCAACTGTGGCGGCTTGCTTTTGTTGATAAGAGCGTTCCGCGCTCGCCAGATCCTCTTGTAACGTCTTTAATTCCTGAGTGGCTCTTTGTAATTGGTACTGGTAGTCATTAAGCTGGGTACCTGTTAATTCCAGGTTTTGCTGCAAGCCACTGAGTTGTCCCTTCGCGGCTTTTTGGAGTTTTGATAAGCGATCGCGTTCTTTAGAATAATTAGACCGCTGCCGATCTAGTTGTTGCTGCATCTGTCGCAGCGTTTCTATTGTGACGGGTGACGGCGATGGTAAATCTTCAGCGAGCACCGGCATCGCTAGCAAAAGCCAAAGGAAAATTAGGCTACAAATTAGGCTACCAACAACCGGCAATCGGCACTGATGCCAAAAATTTTTCCTTTTTCCTGAAGATGGTGCTTTCATCCTTTCAAACTCAGTCGTGCCAAAACGCCGAATTTTATCATGATGCCACCAGAAATTTTATTCACCTAATATTCCAGTCGGCTTGCCGAACAAGCATTGCCGAACCACTGCTTTTCCTGTCCCTCTCCACCCCAACCCCTAAGCGAAAAGACAGAGGCATTGGGCGTGAGGTGTTCTAATCACGGGCAATTATCCAGGCTTAATATGACTGCAAGCTGCGGCAGTTTAACAATTTAGCATTTAGCTAGAGTGTCGATGCTGGACACTGGCGACGATTTGTTTTGACAACCGAATGAGTTGATAAGCACCGGCTTTGCCTAAATTTTGGTACTCCTTGGGCTGTATTTTTGTGTTCTCTAAATATTTAGGCTCAGTCAAAATCAATACCGAAGGTGGCTTGGGTTGAGTCGCCGCGATCGCTTCAATGTATTCCATTGCCGAGCTAACTTTGGCAAAGTAATTCACCGGGCGCTGCGTGTAAAATACGACACTCGGTTTTTTGAAACCAATCATTAATATGGCTTCTCCTGGCTGCTGGACTTGGGCGATCCGTGCCGATAATTCCCGCAGCGGCATCTGACGTGCTCGATCCATCATGAAGTAGGCAGGCGTTACCACAAAGATGATAAAAGCCATAAATCCGATTAGATTTGAAGTCCACAGCCAACGCCACCGCCGTCGTTTCAGCAGCAACCACCCTGTCCAAATAGCGGTTGCTCCCCAGATGATGCCTCCCCACACCGTCAAACCAGATCGTTGAACCATTTGGCGCAGATCGGGCACGGCAGGGTCATATCCTAAGAAGTTTGGGCTGTATAGAAGCGCACCTGCCAGAACTGATAAAAACACCACATTGACAACGCCACTCCAAAACAAAGGACGGAGGAATGAGGGCTGAGGACTGAGGACTGAGGACTGAGTGGGGAATTCTCCTTCCGGCTGGTTAACTGCTAATTCTGAACTACCGACTTCTTCCTCAGTTCTCAGTCCTTTCACCCCAGTCCTCAATTGGTCGCTGAACAAAAGTGCCACCAAAATTCCTGCTGCTGGCATTAAAGGCAGCACATAGCTGGGGAGTTTTGTCACCGCAACGGTGAAGAAGCCAAAGATCCCGGCAAACCAAAATAGAGCAAATAAACCTAAATGAGTGGAACGGGGGGAGTTCCGCCATTTGCTGCGCTGCCAAAAGCGGAGACGGGCGATCGCTACCGGCAAATAAATCGACCAAGGCGCAAAACCCAGCAGCACCACTAGGAAGTAAAAATACCAGGGTGCCCAGTGGTGATTAACAACGCCTGTGAAGCGTTCCAAGTTGTGATAACCAAAAAACTTATTAACGTAGTTTTCGCCGTTCCGCAAAATCACCAAAACATACCAAGGCACTGCCAAAACCAACACCAGTGCCAAGCCCCGAATCGGAAACATCTCCCGCAACACTTCCTGAGCCTTGCCCAGGTAAAGTAGAAAAGCCCCAATAATCAGAACGGGTAAGACAATGCCGACCGGCCCTTTCGTCAAGATTGCCAAGGCAACTAGCACGTAGAAAGCGAGATACCAACGAGTTTGGATCGCGGGTTGGGTGTTGACATAGCCAAGAAAAAAAGAAAGTAGCGCACAACCCACGCAGCCGGTTAGCAGCATATCAGAGACGCCTGTGCGTCCCCAGACAATCATTTCTGGATTTAGAGCGATCGCCGCTGCACCCAGCAAAGCCGATAGCCACAACTGACGCTGCGTTATCATCCCATCCCTAGCTTGCCCCGTCACCGCACTCGGAGAAGGAAGCCCATAGTAGCGCAACGTATAGAAGCCTAATCCCGTCACAGCGATCGCAGACAGCGCCGAAGGCAATCGCACCGCCCATTCATTGACGCCAATCAGTTTATACGCGATCGCCATCAGCCAGTAAACTAACGGCGGCTTATCAAAGCGCGTCTCCCCGTTAAAATACGGTGTAATCCAATCTCCCGTCACCGTCATCTGGCGGGCAGCTTCAGCAAACAGCGGCTCAGTTTCATCAACCAGACCGATATTCCCTAAATTCCACACAAAAGCCAGCCAGCAAACCACCAGCACCCACAGAATCGATAGACCCGCCAGCCTGCTGGGATGCTTCTCCCAAGATTTCCACCAACTTCTAACCGTTCGCTCAACCCTAAATTTCATGAACCCCCGAACCGTCCGTCAGTAATGGGCAACCTCAAAAGGCATTTTCCCAGACCTTAATCTAGCTGGAAATGCGACGCCAGCGCACCCATTGCAAGATGTCATGACTCCCGCCTACCCAGCAGCACTTCCTGACTCTGGCAAAACCTATGTGTTCCCTAAATTGTCAGCGGTGAATGGGTACTTGATAGGAAGTCATGGGTAATTCGTCCGTAGAGGAGAAAAAACAACTGACTCCTAACCGCTGACTATAAACGAATGACCCCCGACTATCTACGACCTAAGATTGCAAAACCAGTTGCCATTCCGACACCTGAGCATTCCAGACAGGTAGAGGCGTCTCACCCACAACATACGGTCCCCAATACCGGCGGGAACCATCTTGGGCAAATGCCACCAAAATATCCCCCTTTTTTAGCTGCAAATCCCCTCCAGGCAACGATAAGGTCACGCCCTGGCTCCCCCCTTCTCCTGGGGCAAAATCCCAGTGTGCTGGCTCCCCATAAGATGTCGTGGGTGGCTGATAAGTCAGCAACGCCAGCCGCAGCGGATACTCGGTTTGATTCGTCACCCGTAAAAGTCCCTGACGAGTCGTAATGAGCGGGATTTGTCGATCGTCTGTGGGCGAGGCAACTGGTGTAGAGTTCGGCAACTTTCCTACGCCGGGAGGATTTTCCCGCAGCGAAGCATTCGTTTTTGAGAGCAACGAAGCATCTAACTTTGCCCAATTGAGTTCCACCCGCTCCTGAAGCAGTCCCAGTCCTAACCCGATGAGTCCTAAAAGCACAGCAATCAGAAACCCAGGGTAAACCTTTAAAATCATAAGCTTTTGGATAGTCTTTCAGGAGTTTACCGTCCTTAATAGCAAAAAGCTCCGCCAAAGATGGACTCCTCGCGTGAGCGATCGCGCCAATCGCCATTTTTCATCTACGCCACAAAACAAGAATCTTGGGTAACGCTTCTAGGTACTTAAGCTTTGGGCGTTTCCCGCCCCTATAACACTTTTGAAAGGGCTGTCCTGAGCGGAATCTCAATCATAAACTTCGTCCCTTCTCCTGGCGCTGAGACACAGCTCAATTGCCCACCATGTTTATCTACGACAATCTGATAGCTAATGGATAAACCTAGCCCCGTCCCCTTGCCTACTGGCTTCGTTGTAAAGAAGGGTTCAAACAGACGTTGTCGAACTTTTTCCGGCATCCCCGGTCCATTGTCAGCAATCTGAATCGCTACTTTTTCACCATTGATGACTTCCGTGTGAATCCAAATCTTCGGCAAGGGGTAATTCACACTTTCGGGTCGATTATCGATTCCCCGTTTCCTCTTACTCATGACCTCATCGATTGCATCAATTGCATTCGCCATAATATTCATAAACACCTGGTTAAGTTGTCCGGCGTAACATTCTACTAACGGCAACTCGCCATACTCTTTCACCAGCTCAATTGCCGGACGCTCCGCGTTCGCTTTTAGACGATGCTGTAGAATCATCAACGTGCTTTCTAACCCAGCATGAATGTCCGCAGGCTTTCCGATTGCTTCGTCAACCCGCGAGAAGTTGCGTAAAGACTGCATGATCTCTCGAATTCGGTCAGTTCCCACTTGCATCGAAGTGAGCAATTTGGGCAGATCTTCCATCAGGTAATCCAGTTCAATTAGCTCAGCTTCCTCTTCGATTTCGGCAGGTGGATTGGGAAAATGTTGCTGATAAAGATTAACTAAGTTAATCAAATCGTGTACATACCCAGAAGCATGATGCAGATTACCGCCAATAAACCCAACCGGATTATTCACTTCATGGGCTACCCCCGCCACCAGTTGTCCCAGGCTAGATATTTTTTCAGTTTGAACTAATTGAGTCTGAGTTTGTTGTAACTGATGAAGGGCTTGTTCTAGTTCCTGAGTTTTTTGTGATAAAGCGCTATTCTTAATTTCCAGTTCGTGAGAGTAACCTTGCAGGTTTTTGTAAAGTTGGGCATTCTCTATTGAAATGGCGACTTGGGATGTCAATACTTTTAGAACTTCTAAGCGTTCTGAGGTAAAAACTCCTTGAGCCAAGTCATTTTCTAAGTAAAAAATTCCCGTCAACTGTCTTTTGTGAAAGATAGGCAACCCTAAGATGGACTTGGGTTGGTTTTTCAGAATGTATGGGTCATTGATAAAGAGTCCTTCTGTAGCTGCGGACTCTACAACCACCGTTTTTTTAGTTCTTTCGATGTAGTGAATCAGCGAAATCGGTAGATCATCGCAAGTTTCCAGGGAAATTGAAGGCAAAACTAAACAACTTTGTTTGCCCAAAAGCTTTTTAGCAACTAGCAACCATTGATTGGCTTCTTTTAATAGAAGAATCCCTTTTCTCGCTCCGGCTGTCTCAACCAAAATATGGATCAACTTCTCTAGCAATTGTTCGAGAACAATTTCTGATGAAATAGCAATCGATGCCTTTACAATTGCTGCCAAATCTAGTGCAGCAGAACCTGTTCCTGTTGTGGAGGTAGTCGTCAGAGTTTTCTCAATGCTAATCGTTTCTCTAACCAACAGACGGGAGAAAAACTCAGAATATCTTGATTCTAAATCTTTAGATTTTGCCGTTGCTCCCCACCGAATAAAGGTATAGTATGCTTCAGTTAAATAAAACTGAGCCAACTTCTCTCTACCAAGTGAGAAATAAAACTCTGCCGCTAGTTCATTAGCCAGTGCTTCTTCTTGGATATATCCTTGCTGTTTGGCTCTTTGAATGCTGATATCATACAACTCCATCGCGCTAGAAGTTTGTTTGAATATCCGCGCCTTCTCTGCCTCTACTAAATCGTATTTATGTTGATAATTCATTGGCGCATGATACGCCCAGTGTTTCATATTTTCTTGATTGGCATTTACTGTATTTAGGTATTGTTGTTTCTCGATATCGTTAACTTGGGGATAATGAGCCAAAAGAGCCAAGGAATGGTAGAAATTCAGTACAGCAACCTGCATAAAACCAAATGCAGATCCAGCTTGCTCTGTTGCTAAAGCTGCGTTAGCGATCGCGCCCTCGTAATCTTTAAATTGATACAGAAGAATTGTCTTGGCAACATAGGCAACAAACAAGCCAGTGCCACCTTTCGATTCAATTAACTGGGGCAAGGTTTCAGCTTCATTAAAACTTTCTCCAATCAATAGAAATTTATCCGCAGCTTTGCCTTGAAAATTTAATCCCAGTTGTCTCCAGATATTCGCAAAATGGATAGCTGTTGGCAGATTTATCTTTACAAGTACCTCAATGTAAGGGGCTTGTTGCTGCACGATAGAATCTAAGCGATCGCCCGTAAAATATAAGTATCCGCAAAAGTTAGCCCCACAATAACTTGCCCATTCAATATCTCCCGTTTCCAAGCCGCTTTGAAGCCCTTGTTGGAAGTGAACAACACTATTTTTAGCGTGTTCTTTCCACGGTCTAATATTGGCGTTAAACAAGTTATAGACTTTCGCCTTGAGTTCTTTAGCATCAAATTGTTCTAGAAGCTTTAATGCCAATTTACCCGCATGATATCCAGCATCTATCTTTCCAAGCCCTGACAACAACAAGCCATAAAAACCATAAGCAAAAGCAGATAGCGCCGAATTACCATGTTCAATACAGAGATTAATCATGGTTAATATTATCTGCGGAAAAATATCTGGCTTTGCCATGAAGACAGGCGCACAAATCGTTTTTAGAATTCGCAACCCGGCTAGTTTATCCGGAGCTGTCATTGGGGGAATCTTATCTAAGTCTGCGATTCCGGGCAACTCAACTACCAAACTATCGTCGCTTGTTAACGTTACGAGAGTAATTCCCAGCCGTTCCAAAACTTGTAGCCCTGTATCGACGGCTTTAACCATCTGAAATTGACAGATATAAATCTGTATTTGTAGCTCGTTTACTTTTACTTGGTCGATTAAACTTGTCGCTTGTTCTAGGGCAACTTCAGCTAAAGTAGCTGCCTGCTCAAAGTTGATATTTAAGTATTCTGCTTCCGCTGACTCAAGATGAAGTGTGAGCGTTAAATCGTAGTGGCTTTGCCAGCTATTTTCAGTAAGCAGTCTTAGTCCTGCGGTTAAGTATCTGGCAGATGCTTCATAAGCCGATGCTGCTTTGGCTTTTTTCCCAGCCATCAGATTGAGTTGTGCAAGTTCATCTTTGTCTGCTTGCTTAGCAAGCAACTCCACCCCGATATTTAGCTGGTTAACAATATCAAAAATATTCTCTTCCAGCGCATATTTAGCTGTTGTATGTAACAACTGCTGACCAATTTTTAGGTGGGTTAATTTTTTCCGCTCTTCCGGAATCAAAGAATAAGCCGCTTGCTGCACCCGGTCATGTAAAAATTTATAACTAATCCTGATATCTTCAATCAGAAAATCTCCTTTTTCTGATTGGTCAAAAAATAGAGGGATCTTATAAGTATTGCTCAAAGGTAAAACTAAACCAGCCTGAAGCGCCTCCCACAAATCGTCAGCAGTATTGATTAAAGATTGCTCATTGACAATAGATAGAGCCTCTAAGGTAAATTGGTTTCCAATGCAAGCAGCTAATTTTAAGACTTCTTGGGTTTTTTTCGACAATTTTTGAATATTTCTGGCAATCAGTTCGACGACGTTATAATCTGTAATCCCAATCCTTTGAATTTGATCGAGATTCCAGAGCCAGCGACTTTCAACAAAGTCAAAACGTAAAAAGCGTTCAGAATAAAGTGTCTGAAGCAGTTGTGTTAAAAAGAAGGGATTACCTTGAGTTTTATGAAAGACAAGCTCAGCGATTTCCTTCGATCTTTCGGTTTCTTGAAGGGTATCAGCTACTAATTGATAGACATTTTCAATATCCAAAGGACGAAGAATAATGTTATTGACAACTGCCTCTGTTTTTTTTAGTTCGTCCAAAGCCAGCATCAACGGATGAGTTTGGCTAACTTCATTATCTCGATAGGCACCAATCATTAACAGATATTGACTGTCGGGTTCAGTCATCAGCAGTTCGATGAATTTTAAAGAAGCTGAATCTACCCACTGTAAGTCATCTAAGAAAATAACTAACGGATGTTCTGGCTTTGTAAAGACATGAATAAACTGTTGAAACACCCGGTTGAAGCGATTTTGAGATTCACTGGGTTCTAGGTGCGGAACTTCTGGCTGAACTCCAATAATTAGCTCGACTTCGGGTATAACATCAATAACAATCTTACCTTGCGACCCCAAAGCATTTTCTAGCTTTTCTTTCCAAAAAACTATCTGTTCCTGACTTTCTGTTAATAGTTGCCGGATTAATTCTTGCAAAGCTTGAATCAGAGCAGCATAAGGAATATTTCGCTTAAACTGGTCAAACTTACCCGCAATAAAATATCCGTGCTGACGCACAACGGGTTTATGAACTTCTTGAACCAAGCAAGATTTACCAATGCCTGAATAACCAGAAACTAGCATCATCTCAGTATTTCCAGCACTGACTCGGTCAAAGGCATCCATTAGGGTAGTTACTTCAGTTTCACGACCATACAGTTTTTGAGGAATGAGCAATTGCCCAGATTTATCTCGCTGACCTGGCAGGAAATCTTCAATTTTGCCATTTCTTTGCAATTGAACGAGGCATTCCTCTAAATCTACCTTGAATCCTTGGGCACTTTGATATCGATCCTCAGCATTTTTAGCTAATAATTTCATTACAATCGCTGAAATTGATGCCGGGATGTTTGGATTGATTTGGTTGGGAGAAACAGGTTGTTTAGCTATGTGAAAATGAACAAGTTCCAGCGGGTCAGTAGAAGAGAAAGGTAAATTTCCCGTCAGCATTTGATAAAAGGGGACGCCTAACGAATAAAAGTCGGTACGGTAGTCAATCGACCGATTCATTCTCCCTGTTTGTTCGGGCGACATATAGGCAAGGGTGCCTTCTAGTAAAGTGGGATTACCTTGTGTTTGAGTTTCTCTAGAAAGACGCGATGAAATGCTGAAATCTATAATCTTAACTTGACCAGTTTTAGAATTCATTAGGATATTGTGTGGTTTAATATCTTTATGAATAATCTGGTTTTGATGCAAGGCGGCAAGGGTATCTGCTAGCTGAATAGCAATCGGAAGAAACTGGTTTAAATCAGTTTTCAGGGGAGATTTGATAACTTTTTCTAGAGATTCTCCGTCAAAATATTCTAATACTAACGCTAGACCGTTGTTATAGTTTTCTAATGCCAGTGATTTAACAACCCCTTCGATATCCAAAGGGAGTAAAATTTTATACTCATGTCTCAATCGAGAAATTTCTTCAAGAGTGGGATATTCGGCTTTAAGGGCTTTTACACTTACAGAGATTAGTTCAGCCTCTCTAGTCCCCTGATAAATAACTGTTTTAGCTCCTTCATGAAGAGGTAAAGTGGAAAGCTGATAACCCGTTAGGTTGATGCTCATTTTCGGAAGTTTAATCAGTATAGTATTGGCGTGTGATGTTGATAGATGCTAGGAGAGGAGACTTGCTTAGAGAAATTTATCTAGGATAAGTTATCGCGAAATTAACACAGGTTGAATTGATACTTTTTTCTATAAACTTTCAATTCAATCTTTAAATCTCATAGAGCGTATGAGAGTTGTTGGGTTTTGGTTGTTGCGTTTTATAAGTTCCTCACAATTAGAAAATGTAGAAAATGATTTGGAGGAAGTGCAAACCTATGCTGAATATGTAAAATGGAGCGATCTCTACCCCATTGCCGCAGCGCGATCGCTCCAATCCTAAGTCGCCTCCTGATTACCGTTGCCAGGGCTATCTGTATGCTGTTTGGCATAGGAGAAGGCACGGACACATCATCTCATCTGTATTGAGAATGCCCTTACTTTCAAGAAAATCTTTTATTTTAAATAAATCTATATATTACAAACACAAATCTTTATTAAGGCGGCGATCGCGCTTAGCGCCTCCTCCGCTTTTATAAAACTCTTCGAGCGAATAAATGGTAAGAGCATCCGATAATTAAAAAAGCTTTTGGAAAGGACACTACTGCGGAGTCATCCTCAAAGATGCAAAGGACTCGTCTCAACAATCTCTTTGATGTTGTCAGCCAGCAGCTGAGGCGATGGTTTCGCAATCCCTGGCGACGGATATCGCTGGTGGTAATAAGCTTGTTAGTGGGGGTGTTTCTAGGCACCGCCATTCCCACCACGGCGGGACAAGCCGCAAACTGGGATGTAATTGCTGCTGGTTTGTTGATTTTCTTCACCGAAGGCGTGAATTGGTTTGTTTACGGCAGAAACCGAAGAATTGTGCCCGCAGGTGAAGGCGTTCCTAACCGCTTATTAGCGACAGAAATGTTGAATGCCCTGAAAATTGGTCTGACTTACAGCTTGTTTATTGAAGCCTTTAAAATCGGTTCGTGATAAACTCTCTTCGCCAAATTTTTAACGATTGGATCGCTAGAAAAACGCCGACTTCAGCACAGTTGGAACATTTGGCAGCACAGGTGCTAGCCGATGAATTGCGGGCGAAAGCTTTTGGCATCACACCCGCCAATGTGGAGGAAGTCGTTCGCAAGCGATCGCATTTGTTCCTCTTAATCTATCCCCATCTTTCCTCAGTTCTTAGCCCGCAGTTCTTAGTCCTCAGTTTAGAAACGCTGTGGAACCTCTGGCTTCCTCTAGCCACAAAACTAGCGCAAGATCGGCAACAGTTAGGACGCCCTCTTATCCAGGGGATTTTAGGGGGACAGGGAACTGGCAAAACGACTCTGGGAGCCGTCCTTACCTTAATTCTCAAATACCTAGGGAACTCGACACTCAGCCTATCCTTGGATGACCTCTACAAAACCTATCGCGATCGCCTTGCCTTAAGAAAGCAAGATCCCCGCTTGCTCTGGCGCGGGCCACCTGGAACCCACGATATTCAATTGGGTTTAGACGTTTTGGACTGTCTGCGTCAGCCATCCGGACAACCGATTCCAGTCCCCCGCTTTGATAAATCTGCCTGGGAAGGTGCCGGTGATAGGACGCAGCCAGAAATTGTCCAAGACATCGATATCATCCTGTTTGAAGGGTGGTTTGTCGGCGTCCGTCCCATAGACCCCGCTGCCTTTGACAACGCGCCACCGCCGATTCTAACCGCCGCTGAGCGAACGTTTGCCCGTGACATGAATGCCCGATTGCAGGACTATGTACCTTTGTGGGAACGGTTAGATCGGCTGATGATGCTGTATCCCGTTAATTATCGTCTGTCTGTGCAGTGGCGACGGCAGGCAGAACACGACATGATTGCCGCTGGTAAATCTGGCATGACCGATTCAGAAATTGATGAATTTGTCAAGTATTTCTGGAAATCGCTCCACCCAGAGTTATTTATCAAACCGCTGACGAGAAATTCCAGGACGGTAAACTTGGTGGTTGAGATTAATCCCGACCACTCTCCCGGTGACGTTTATCAACCGAGCGATCGCACTGATTAAAACCAATAGCAGCCTAACAAGTAAACTCGCGGCTACTTCTGAAAAAATCTAGAACAAGTGCTGGAACTGGAGATTCACATGAATAATGGATTCGAGCGGATAGAAGCGGACAATGTTTTGTGTGTTAATACAAATACTCAGAGACTTTTAATTAATCACTCCACTTTCCAAGTGGGTGAATTCATTAACCGGATGCAGGCTCAGGTAGGAGCAACTGGTGAGCAAATAAAGTGGTTTAGTGAGGGTATAGATTGCAAGGTTCTAAGACCCGGTGCTAACTGGAAACAAGGAAAGGTTAGAGTAACTCTAGAATTTTGCCCGGATGAGCCAGAATCACCACTAGAGGATATTCGTCAGCAACTCAAAGAAGATGATAGCTAATGCCTAATCTTCCCCCTTGGACGCCTCTCCATGCCCAATTGCATCGAATTTTACGCGATCGCCATCTCTTACCGCGAAACCAGCCCCTATTAGTTGCAGTCTCCGGGGGACAAGATTCTCTCTGCTTAATCAAATTACTGCTAGATTTGCAGCCAAAGTGGGGATGGCATCTGGGAATTGCTCACTGCGATCATCGCTGGCGTCCGGATTCCCAAGCAAATGCCAACCATGTGGAACAGTTGGCGAGAACCTGGCAAGTCTCCTATTACTTGGAAACCGCCTCAGAAATGCTATCTATCTCTTCAGAGGCGGCGGCGCGACAGTGGCGTTATCAAGCCTTAAGCGCGATCGCCCAAACCAACAACTTCCCATACATTGTCACAGGTCATACAGCGAGCGATCGCGCCGAAACCCTCCTTTATAACCTGATGCGCGGCAGTGGTGCCGATGGATTACAAGCCCTAACCTGGCAGCGTCCGCTGACTTCAACACTGCATCCAACACTGCAACTGGTGCGCCCTCTTCTAGAAGTCACTAGGGCACAAACCGCTCAATTTTGCCAAGAATTTCAGATTCCCGTTTGGGAAGATTCCACCAATCAAGACTTCAAGTATGCCCGTAACCGTATCCGCCAAGAGTTACTGCCGTACTTACAAACTCACTTCAACCCCCAAGTTGAGCAAGCACTGGCAAAGACAGCAGAACTTTTACGGGCAGAGGTGCAATATCTTGAAGAAGCCGCTCAGAAGCTGCTGCAACAAGCCCTAGAAAACGAAGACTCGCCACTCAGCCTTGAGCATAGGCAGGAAAACCCCGCCCCTACAGCACTCAGCACTGACTACAGACGTGACCAAAGACTCAATCGCCTCGTATTGCGTCAAGCCCCCTTAGCCCTGCAACGTCGCGTCATGCGGCACTTCCTCGCCTCAGTTCTACCCATCGCCCCCAGCTTCGAGCAAATCGAAAAGCTGATTGCCTTAATTACAGCTCCCAACCGCTCTCAAACCGATCCCTTTCCTGGGGGCGCGATCGCACAAGTCGATGGAGTTTGGATTTCAATTAAAAATTAAGAATCCAAAATTAAAAATTCAGAACGATTCATTTTTAATTTTGGATTTTTAATTTTTAATTCTCATGCCGCATTCAACTAACCACCGATCAAGGTGAGGAGAACTTGCCGCATCTCAGTAATTGATTGCAGCTGATAGTCACCCGTTTCCTGAACCTGAGCCAACGTCCCCACGATTGCCTCCAACTTCTGCCGCATCTCATTCAAGCGATCCTGCATTGGCTGTAGCGTTTCCTGATAGGTATTTACCTTGCCCACGAGTTCCGCCGCCGCCGCCCTCATTTCCTGCAATTTCTGCTCTAGCTGCTTAATCTGCTGACGCTCTTGCTCCTGTTCGCCAGCTTGATGGTCAATCATGCCTTGAGCTTGCTGAATGCTCATCCGCACCTGCTCAATCTGGCTTTCCAGTTTTTGTAGTTCCTCTGCCTGTTGTTGTCGTTGTCCTTCCAACTGACTCAGAACCGGACCCAAGTCAATCTTTTGATTGTCCTGCCCTTCATTGTCCACAATCCCTTGCCGTCGCCGCAGCACCCGCAAGTGTTGATTTAAAACTTCTTCTCGCTCCCGCAGGTAGATGCGTTGACCCACCAGCGTTTCATCCAGCATTTGGTAGCAATCCTGCTCCTCTGCTAGCTCATTTTCCAAACTGAGGCGGTCATACTCGCTGGCTTGCTCGATCTTCGTCTGCAATTCCTCAACCGTTTGACGCTGCAAGGTCAACTCTTCTTCTTGGTCATTGACAAAGCGCATCACTTTTTCCAAATCTTGCTGAAGATTTTGCACGGTTTCTTGCAGCTCGCCTAGGGGCATTTTCTCCAGCGCTTCCAGATCGACCTTTTGGCTAATTTTGACACCCGTTGAAGTTGTTGCCAGACGGTGAAGTTGCTCGTACAGCTCCTCCTGATTTCGCAACTGGAGACTTTGCATCTGAGCATACTCCTGCTTGATCTCCAGGGAGTTTTGAAGCACCATCCGCTCTAAACGCACTTTTTCCAGAGCCTCTTGAGCCTGCTTTAACTCCTCCGTGCGCCTTTGCAGTTCTTGAGTTTGCTGGTCTACTTCTGCTTGCTTCTGTTGGGCATTGTTGCGTTGTTGCTCCAGATTTTGCCAGTGCTGATCTAGGGTTCCCTGCTGCCCGTTGACAATTTCAAAAGCCAGATTCAGTTGTTCTCGCACTGCTTCCGTAGGAGCGATCGCCGAAGCTAAACGATCTAGTAATTCCCGAATCTTTTGACCTTGCTCCTCATCTAATACCGTTCCCTGTTGGAACTCCGCCTGTCGTTCCTCCAAGCGGCGCTGCTCGCCCCGCAAGTGTTCCCACGCTCCCTCCATCTCGATGCGGTTGCGATCGCACTCTTCCCGCAGTCGCTCAATTTCCTCCCGCGAACTGTCAATTTCTTGACGTTGCGCCTCCAACCGTTCAAAGTCTTCCTCCAACTGTTGCAGCTGTTCCACCCGCGCTTCCATTTCCATTTCGCGCCGGTTTAGCTCCTGACTCTGATAAGTCAGCGACTGCTTCCACTGTTCAATTTCTTCTTCCTGAGTTTTCGACTTTTCCAGTTGGCGAGAGAAATTCTGCAAGATATTCACCAACTGACGCCCCGCCTCTGTCGGCGGACGCTGCACTTGGCGATTCCCGCTTAGCTCAACCAGCACCAAGACGCCACCATTAAAATTATTGGCTTCTTCAGGAGCGGAAATCACTTCATCAGACGCAGCACGCCAACTCTGGTCATTCTGCTGACAAGCCAGCAGTTTTAGTTCAGCCTTGCCACCACCAAAAACACCGCCACTCTTTTTTTGTACTTCTGCTAGATACAGCACGCTGATGGTCCTCTTGATGTATCTTGTGCCCGCTTGTTGACCGATCTCTGGTCCCACCAGAGCCATACCGCCATAATTCTCGCCCAGGCTTCATACCAGAACGATCCTAACCTTTTCAGACCTTGTTGTGGAAGTGCCGACCCACGAGGCGCTTCCACCTTTGAATTCACACCCCGATCTAAAACGCGATCGCCTTTTGGTCAGTTTCTCCCTGAAGACTCCGTAATTTAGCCCGTGTTGGCAGCTACGTCAAGTCTTAAATTAAACTAAATATGTTTCGATTTCTTTCTTATTTAATATTTAACTTGAATCCTAGGCAATCCTGCCACAGACAATTCTCGGCTAGTTCCATTTCTAATTGAACCCGGCAAAAGCAACCAGACAAATAACTTGCATGGGTTTTACTTTTGTCAGTAAAGATTGTGCCTTCGCCAGAATCTCTTTCCCTGGTACTGTATTATCTGGCTCCATCCTTTACTCAAAGAAAAACTACCTAATTGTAAAGATTTTTATAGCAGGCACCGTGTAAAACTTGACAAATGCAACATTAACTCAGATTCAAACGGTTATTAGGAGCGCATTTTCATTACATGCAGGGAACGTTAAATGAAATTGATATACGCAGCATCCTGCAACTGATCGAATTAGGTCAGCGAACAGGCGAATTATTCGTGGAGGCATACAGCTCACCCGTTCAAGGAACGGGTGAGCATGCAGGGGCGCGACGTACCAGCATCCCCTACCGAGACGCAAAACTCAAAGAACCAGGGCCGTTCTGGTTTGTCTTCTTCCTCAACGGACAAATCGCCTATGCTAGCGATGGAACCGGCAGTTTGTTGCGTTTGCGCGACTACCTACGCCGTTATCGAGCCGAAACCTCCCTCAAAACTCTGGAAGTCCCCTTAATTGATGCGATTAATGCGCCCGAATACGGCTACTTGTGGGCACTGTTGGAAAATCATATTTTGACCCCTGCTCAAGGGCGCAGCATCATCCGCAGTATGGTGCATGAAACCTTATTCGACCTCCTCAGCCTTCATCAAGGCTCCTTCATCTTCGACATTGGCCCAGCGCTAGCACCACAACTTACCACCCTAGAAATTGCCCCCCTCGTCGCCAAGATCATGAAGCAGGTGCAGGAGTGGAAACAATTTCATCCCCACATTCAATCTCCCAATCACTGCCCAGTCATTGCCGATGCAGTTTCTTTACGCGCTGCCCTGCCAGAAAATGCTTTTAAAACCCTAGATCGCCAGCTAGATGGAAAAACCTCCCTACGGCAGCTAGCCCGATATCTAAATCGTGAAATTTTAACTGTGGCAAGAGCCATTTATCCCTATGTACAACAAGGTTGGGTACAACTGCAAAGTTGTACCAGCGACGAAACAGCAGCCAGTCGCCGAGTCGGAATTAGCATAGAATCCGACTCGACCCCAGCCAACAAAATTCCTCGCGTTGTCTGTATCGATGATGACGTTGCCATCGGTAAAACCGTCGAATATATCCTAAAACCACAAGGTTATGAGGCAACCGCGATTAGCAATCCTCTTAAAGCACTCAGTCTCGTCTTCCAACTCAAACCCGACTTGATTCTTTGTGATATTGCAATGCCCGACCTCGAAGGCTATGAGATTTGTGCCATGCTCCGGAAATCAACCGCTTTTCGACAGACCCCCATCATCATGCTGACTGGCAAAGATGGATTTATCGATCGGGTCAGAGCCAGGATGGTAGGCGCAACCGACTACCTAACCAAGCCTTTTGGAGAAAGTGAGTTATTAATGCTACTAGAGAGATATATTGGCCCTGGTGAAAAGGAATCAACGATATCAGAACCTTTAGACGCTACAGAGTTAAATCGAGAGATAGAAGAAACAGATGTACGAGTCGGGTAAAATTGCCCCACCGATGAGGCGGGGCTTCATTCAATGATGAAATTAGGAATAAACTATGGACTAGGGACTATCAACGACGGGCTACCGACTACAGATACTAAGCAAGTCGTGGGGGCAATCGTTTACCAGCGACTCTCCAAAGTAGGGGAGACATCTCGTAAACAGCGCCCGTACAGGAGTCTAAAGTTAGATGGGATACTTAAGTCATGACATGGTTGAGGGGTGAACCAATCGTGGCTTACGAGCGTTCATGTTTGAACCGGCAGACAGGTAGGTAGGGAGTTATGAGTGTAGTTCTGGTTGTAGAAGACAGTCCCGCACAACGGGCAATGATCTCAGACCTCCTCAAGGGAAGTGGGTTAACTGTAACGATTGCCACTGATGGTGTCGAAGCCTTGGAACAAATTCTCAAGTCTTGTCCCGACTTAGTGGTATTGGATATTGTCATGCCCCGAATGAACGGTTATGAGGTATGTCGTCGGCTCAAAGCCGACCCAAAAACCCAGAATGTTCCTGTGGTAATGTGTTCGTCGAAAGGAGAAGAATTTGACCGCTACTGGGGGATGAAACAAGGTGCAGACGCTTATATAGCCAAACCCTTTCAGCCAACCGAGCTAATAGGGACGGTCAAACAGCTGCTACGAGGCTAACAAGCCATTAGCCATTAGCCCAAAACTACTAACCTCCAAAGTTCTAGTAGCTTTTAGGTTTCGAGAAGTAACAAAAGCTAACAGCTAACAGTTAACAGCTAAGGAGATAGAATGGTCGGCAATCCGGACTTTTTAACAGGCAGCGGTCAAGATCACTCACCCGGATTTCAGGAACTGGAGAGTCCTGAAGGTGAATTACACCTGCGGTTTTACGTTCCATCCGGTAACGAATTTGCCCTAGGAGCCAGTGGAATCCGTGAAGTGGTTTCTCCATCACCAGACAGGATTACTCCAATTCCCAACGCTTCTCCCCTCCTGTTAGGAACGCTGAACTGGCGCGGGCAAGTGATTTGGGTCGCAGACCTCGGGCAGTTTTTAGGGGATTCATCTGCCCTGAACACAGATAAACCTGAGATTCCAGTGATTGCCGTTGAAGACCAGGACACCATGTTAGGCTTAGCCGTTGAGCGTATTGTCGGCATGGACTGGCTCGATATCGATCAGGTACAGATGCTTACTAACGTTCCAGACAGTATGGCACCTTTTCTTAAGGGTGAGTGGTTATTAGACAAAGAGAAAAATCAGTTTCTCCGACTATTAGACCAAGTCGCAATTGTTCGCTCAGCGCGATGGGCAGCATGAAATCAATTAAAAATTAAAAAGTAAAAAGGCAAAATGAATTTTTTAATTTTTAATTTTTAATTTTTACTTGTTTTGGGGGAAGCAAATGAAATCAAGTACAGATTACACACAAGAATATCAACACGCATTTTCGGCCTACACGCTGGGCAACTACGAAGAGGCAGCTGCCATCATCGATCGGTTAGTCGAAAATTTTCCCAATGACCCAAATGCTCGGATTCTACGGGGTCATATTTACTGTTATGGATTACAGCAGTACGCGATCGCGCAAGAACAATACGAGTTGGTGCCTCAGCTCACCGACGACCAAGAGTTTATCGATTGTGCCAACAACGGAATAGAATACGCCCTCTCTTGCCAAAACTACTCCGAATCGGTTGGTGCAACTTCCGATCCCGTTGGTGGCGAGTTGGAACCAGACGAATTTGCACTCAACCATGATGATTATGCGATTCCAGAAGCCAACGCAGCATGGCCATCCCTAGAAGAACCAGAGATGGCAACTCAGGACATCTCTTCTCTAGATGATTTCGACTCCGGAGATTTTCAGGATATAGAGTCTTACTCAGCGGCGAATCCGTTTGTCAGCTCGGACTATACAGATAGTGCAACAGCACAAACACCAGAAGCCTATCACGACCCCTTTGCACAATCATGGTCGCCCAGTTCTCTGGATGACGAGGCTGGAGCGCCCGCAACCAATACAGATTTTGATGCAGAGGCATTTCCGCTCGACGCCTTTACTGACTTCGATCAAACGGCGGATCGTGAATTTCAAATGCCATCGGGCAACTTCGAGAATGACAATTCGACATTTGAAATTCCCAATTCTTCCGACACTTTAGAAGAACCCAATTTCAATTACTTTCCTCTGGAAGACGAAACACTGTTAATGAGATCCGGAGAGCTGGAATCCAGAAGAACAGAGGAGGAAAGTTTCGGATATGACAGTCAGGATGCCTTAGGCGATACCGAACCTTATACCAGTAGCAACGATCCCACCCGATCCCGTCACCGCCCGTTTGAGACTCATCCCTACGAAGACGATGCTACTTATGTCGCCCACTCCGATCAAAACGGGAATACCCGAAATGACCAATTTGACTTTGAAGCCTTTGACGATGCCATTGGCTATGACTCGTTTTCCTCAGAAAATCAACAGCGCAACCGGCTCAATGAAAGTAGCAGCGACTTCTTAGACGAATTTGGTGATTTTGGAGACGATTTAGGGAGCATTCCGGATTTCGATCTGTCCCATTCAGAAGGCAATAGCCAAGGATTCTCCGCAGGAATTTCTGACTTGGGAACCTCTTCAAGACGGGCATCTGGAGATTCCAAGCGGAAAGTAGAGACGCGAACTTTTACCGAATCCTCCGGAAGTTCAAGCTTGGGCGTTCACGATGATGAATTCAGCATCACCGGAACCTCCGAACAAAGCCCCGGAACGATTTCTTTTACTCCAGAAGGCTCCAAAGCAGAGCCAAATGTCACCATTGAACAAGGCCCTTTGGCTGCCTTTGAAAACGCCCCTCTGAGTAAAAAACCGCTGATCTCTGCCGCCGCTGCCGGAATTGTCTCCGCCGTTGTCGTTGCACTTGTCAGCTTCATCTCCGCGAGTGCTGCTCCCCAAGACAGTAAAAATACTACAATCTCCCACCTCCGTAACACCAGCTGGGTGATGAGTCTGGCAGCGGGTGCCGCCACCTTTGGGACTACCCTGGCTTTAGGACGAATCACGACTCGGCAAATCAAAAAAACCACCGAAGACCTCCAAGCCCAGTTTGAGTCTGTCTCTGGTGGCAACTTTAATGCCCAGGCAACCGTTTACTCAGAAGACGAATTCGGTTCCCTTGCCGCTGGGTTCAACCAAATGGCTCGCGTCATCCTGACCACTACATCCGAAGCTCAACGCAAAGCTGAAGAGCAAGAACAAGCAAAAGAAGACTTGCAACGTCAAGTGATTCGACTGCTGGATGATGTAGAAGGTGCTGCCCGTGGGGATCTAACCGTGCAGGCAGAAGTCACCGCAGACGTTTTGGGAGCCGTTGCCGACTCCTTTAACCTGACCATTCAAAACCTGCGGGAAATCGTTCAACAGGTGAAGATGGCGGCTCGACAAGTCAGTAGAGGAGCGACTGACAGTGAAGTGTTCGCTCGCGGTTTGTCTTCCGATGCGCTGCGACAGGCAGAAGAGCTAGCGGTGACTCTCAACTCGGTTCAGGTGATGACTGGCTCGATTCAACGGGTTGCTGAAAATGCGAGAGAAGCAGAAGAAGTCGCCCGCGCCGCCTCTGCCACAGCCTTGAAGGGTGGTGAATCTGTAGAACGCACGGTGGCAGGGATTCTGCAAATTAGGGAAACTGTTGCCGAAACGACTCGAAAAGTTAAACGTCTTGCTGAATCTTCTCAGGAAATTTCTAAGATTGTTGCGTTAATTTCAGGGATCGCTTCTCGAACCAACCTCCTAGCACTCAATGCCAGTATTGAAGCAGCACGTGCCGGTGAGGCGGGTCGGGGCTTTGCTGTGGTGGCTGATGAAGTGCGACAACTTGCAGACCGAGCCGCGAAAGCTTTGAAGGAAATTGAACAGATTGTGCTGCAAATCCAGAGCGAAACGGGTTCGGTGATGATGGCAATGGAGGAAGGTACTCAACAGGTAATTGATGGAACAAAGCGGGCAGAACAGGCAAAGCGGAGTTTGGAAGACATCATTCAGGTGTCAAATCGGATCGATGCCCTGGTTCGCTCGATTACTGCTGACACCGTGGAACAGACAGAAACTTCTTCTGCTGTTGCCCAGGTGATGCAATCGGTGGAACTGACCGCGCAAGAAACTTCTCAAGAAGCGCAACGGGTATCCACTGCGCTGCAAAACTTGGTCGGAGTGGCACGAGACCTGCTAACTTCCGTCGAACGCTTCCGCATCGAAGCTACTGAGGGGAAATAAATTGAGCAATCAGCAATTGTGGGGCAAAAACAACTGAAAATAGCCCTAAAAACTCGATTAATCGGGTTTCTACAAATCGGGCAAAAATCAATGATGTCGATTCTGAATAGATTGGGTACATTAAAAGCAATCTAGTGGAGAAAAAAACTTCTTTCTCCTAGTCAGCACTCCCTACGGGAAGCCGCCGTATGGGCGTCAATAGCACTCAGCACTCTTGAAGGATACTGCTATGCAGCCGGAGCAACAACAGCGAATCATGGGCTACTTCATTGAGGAGGCGAAAGACCACCTCAATACCATTGAACAGGGATTGGTGAATCTGCAAAGCACGATTGAAGATTCTGAAATGGTGAATGAAGTTTTCCGCGCCGCCCATTCGGTCAAAGGCGGGGCGGCAATGCTGGGAATCAACAGTATTCAGAGAACCTCCCACCGCTTAGAAGACTGCTTCAAAGTCCTCAAAGAGTGTCCGGTGAAGATTGACCAAAAACTAGAGTCCCTCTTTTTGAAGGTTTCAGATACCCTCAAGGAACTGATAGAACAACTCAGCGGCCCATTTGGTTTAACTGAGGAAATTGCTAACGGTATCATGTCAGGGGTCGAGCCGGTATTTGAGGAACTGAACCAGCATATGGCATTCCTAGTGAATGGGGCTGGCGGGAATGTTTCCTTAGAGGCGGCTAGCGGCGCTCAAGAGGCAGGGGCGGCAACAGCGGCAGGCGGCTACCTTCGAGATGGGCAAGCCCAAAAACGCTTTCAAAGCGACGTACTCAACCAGCTGCGCGAAATGTTGCAGCTATTTAAACAAACCGACCAACCTAGGTGCAGACAACAGCTTCAGGAAATCTGCGGCTCTTTGGAACGGATGGGCGAACAATATGAATGCCCGAAGTGGTCAGAACTGATTCAGGCTTCGGCAAGCGCGATCGCAAATCCAGAAAATTCCTATCGCACTCTGGCTACTGTCGTTATTAAAGAAATTAAACAAGCCCAAGAACTGGTGCTAGCAGGTCACGCTAGCTCAATTGAGCCGAGTTCCCAGCTCAATGCACTCCTACCATCCTCCGCCACTCCATCGCTTTTGGATCAACTGGATGCCGAACCCGCGCTCATCTATTCAGCCCAAGAACTAGCTGGAGCAACGACTGCCGATGTACAGACCCGAATCGCGTCTGTACAATCGCAGCATTCTATGACCCCAGCAGAAGCCGGAACCCGTCAAAGCCGACCAAAAGCAACCGACCGTTTCAACTACTCAGAGACATTTATCCAAGAAGAACGGTTTGCGGCTGGTGAATCGGGGGCTGGGTTTGGGTTGAAAGAACCCTCCCTAACCTCCGCGAATTCAGATACGACGTTCTCTCAACCGAGTATCAAATCAGGTCGGGGTAAGGAATCTGCTAATCATCCAGTCGATCCCAACGGGCCGGAAGTCGGCATGGCAGAACTCAATAGCCTTGCTGATTTGTTTGAAGGGGAAGCCCCGGATCTGGATGAAACCTGGCAAGAAGAACAAGTCATTGGCGATGGGGCAGAGAATATGGGCACAGAGCGTCAGGAATGGTTGAATCTTGAACAAGAAAACGACTTTTCTGACTTACTGGGTGGTGATACAGATGGGTTAGGAAAATCTGCCACTTCAGCAACCGAGGAAGATGATTTAACTTTATTTGGATTTGGAGAAGACTTAGTAGAGGAAGGCGAAACGCCTTCAGCCGAAAGCGAACGGGAAGATGCTACACAATTGTTCGCAGGTAGCGTGTTAGATGGAGATGGAAATGGAGATGATGATTTTTCTGACCTGCTGTTTGCGGCAGATGCCCCAAGCGCAGCTTCAGAAGCAACCCCATCAGAGAATTTAGCCAATCTCTGGAGTGACAGTTTCTTAGAAGATGAAGGCTTTGAGCAACAGGAGAATGCCAACCTTTTAAGCGAGTCGCTTGCGGCTGCTACAGATGAAGATTTATTAGGCATTCTTACCTCTGAGAATTTAGACTTGGCACTCTTGGCGACAGAATCTGAAGCGTTAGAGTCGGATTCGGATGAAGATCTGTTTGGTGCTGTGGGTATAGATACTAACGAAAATGACTCGATCGAGGCAGCAGCGAGTCAGGAGTCGTCAGACTGGGAATTGATGACAACAGGAACGCTGTTTGGCGAAGCAGCCGAGAACAGCAACCAGGAAGTTTCAGAAGAGTTAGAAACTCCATCGATCATGTCTACAGAAGGGTCGGACTGGACTACAGATTGGTCGAGCGAGGATTTGCAGGTACTCGATAGTGTTGCTGCCGCCGAGCCAATCGCCACGACTGGTAACGATTTACCAGATTTTGTGTTTGAGGATGAGCAGAGTACGAGTACAGCTTTGACAGGCGATTTGGAGATGGGGAGCCTGTTGGAAGATGAAGTTGATTTAACGGCAGCAGGTTGGGAAGAAGAACCCGACTTTAGCAACTTGGATCTGTTTGAAACCCCACACGCCAGAGCAGACAATGGCGATGTTCTCGAGGAACTGATGTTGGATGACAACACAGATATGTGGCTTGAAGAAACGATGCCAAGAAACGAGACAAACGACCTGCTGGACTTGAGTGCAGCAATAGGAACTCCTTTTGAGTCAGAAGCGATCGCACCCGAAATCGAAGCGGATGCGGTAGGAGATGTTAACCTCGACTTTAATTGGCCTGCCATACCAGGTGTGGAAGATATCGATGCCAGTACAAGCAGCGTTGACAGAGCTTTCCTAGAGGATTGGTCAGCAACAGACTTGGCGTGGGACGAGACAATCCAACCCGCGGGCTTCTCAGAAGTAACAGCAGCTCAAATGCCAGGAACGGCACGAGAAGACCTAGAAGATTGGGAAAACCAACTGGAGTTCAATGAAACTTTGGTTGAAGAGCCATTCTCAGCTTTAGACGATTTAGATATTCCCAGCAATTGGGCGTCTCCAGATGCATTTGCACTGGATACAAGCGCCTCAGACGCAAGGAACGAAGAAGCACTGGACTTGTTGGAGTTGGACAATCCACAAACCAGTCCCTTTAGCCTGGATTGGGAAAGTGAAGCGGAAAGCACTGGTAGCGAGATCGAGAACCTAGCGCTACAAGAAGATGCAGATGCGAATGGGGCGCTAAACGCTGTTCCTAATCTTACCGAAACTGTCTCGGTAGATGAGTTAGGTGATTTCTTTGGGTCGCAAGCAGCAGAGCTAGAAACAACAGAATTCGCATCTTTAGATGAATCTCTTGACATGAATGGGGAAAGCCATGAAGTGCCCCAACTTGACGCATTAGATAACTTCTTTGAGGCAGAGCCAGAAGCAACTGCAACAACTGAGTGGGATAGTTCTCTGGACTTTGCCAGCATGAGCCTATCCGATGGAAATACAGATGCTTTTGATGCTAGCCTAGGCGAGCCGTTATCCAGTTTGTTTGATCCTAGTCAGGAAGAGTCCCTTGTTTCGGCAGACGCCTCCGATGATTTCTTCGCTACAACCGATGCGTTTTTAGAGCTGCCGTCAGAGGAAACATCTCAAGAATCTCTGGATGCCGCAGAAAATCTAGAAACAATGTTAGGCGATGAGCCATCTTCCAGTACCGATGCGCTGGATGCGCTGGATTTAAATGAAGAAAATCTGTTAGCTACTGAATTCGACGCTGAGTGGGGAATCGACTCAGCAGCAGTACCTGTGGACGCAGCTTTCGAGCTTGATGAGGATCTCTTAGATTCCTCGTTGCCTGCGGAAGCCCCAGAGAATCTGGAAGCAATGTTTGGAGAAGCACCTGCACCAACTCCAGAAGCGCTGGAATTAGCAGATTCAGACCTATTTGGCAGCGACATGGACGATGCTGAGTGGGGAATCGACTTGGCGGCGGTGCCGGTGGAAGCCCCAGAGAATCTGGAAGCAATGTTTGGAGAAGAAGCATCATCTGCACCGACTCCAGAAGCGCTGGAATTATCAGATTCAGACTTATTTGGCAGCGAAACGGAAGCTGAGTGGGGAATCGACTTGGCGGCGATGCCGGTGGAGTCAGAGAATCTGGAAGCAATGTTTGGAGAAGAAGCATCATCTGCACCGACTCCAGAAGCGCTGGAATTAGCAGATTCAGACCTATTTGGCAGCGACATGGACGATGCTGAGTGGGGAATCGACTTGGCGGCGGTGCCGGTGGAGTCAGACAATTTGGAAGCAATGTTTGGAGAAGAAGCATCATCTGCACCGACTCCAGAAGCGCTGGAATTAGCAGATTCAGACCTATTTAGCAGCGAAACGGAAGCTGAGTGGGGAATCGATTTAGCCGCGATGCCGGTGGAGTCAGAGAATCTGGAAGCAATGTTTGGAGAAGAAGCATCACCTGCATTGACTCCAGAAGCGCTGGAATTATCAGATTCAGACTTATTTGGCAGCGAAACGGAAGCTGAGTGGGGAATCGACTTAGCAGCAGTGCCGGTAGAGTCAGAGAATCTGGAAGCAATGTTTGGAGAAGCACCTGCACCAACTCCAGAAGCGCTGGAATTAGCAGATTCAGACCTATTTAGCAGCGACATGGACGATGCCGAGTGGGGAATCGACTTAGCAGCAGTGCCTGCAGAAGCCCCAGAGAATTTGGAAGCAATGTTTGGAGAAGAAGCATCATCTGCACCGACTCCAGAAGCGCTGGAATTAGCAGATTCAGACCTATTTAGCAGCGAAACGGAAGCTGAGTGGGGAATCGACTTAGCAGCAGTGCCGGTGGAGTCAGAGAATCTGGAAGCGATGTTTGGGGAACAAGAAGCACCAACTCCAGAAGCGCTGGAATTAGCAGATTCAGACCTAGACCTATTTGGCAGTAACGATACGGAAGCTGAGTGGGGAATCGACTTAGCCGCGGTGCCGGTGGAGTCAGAGAATCTGGAAGCGATGTTTGGGGAACAAGAAGCACCAACTCCAGAAGCGCTGGAATTAGCAGATTCAGACCTAGACCTATTTGGCAGTAACGATACGGAAGCTGAGTGGGGAATCGACTTAGCCGCGGTGCCGGTGGAGTCAGAGAATCTGGAAGCGATGTTTGGGGAACAAGAAGCACCAACTCCAGAAGCGCTGGAATTAGCAGATTCAGACCTAGACCTATTTGGCAGTAACGATACGGAAGCTGAGTGGGGAATCGACTTAGCTGGGGTGCCAGTGGAGTCAGAGAATCTGGAAGCGATGTTTGGAGAAGAAGCATCATCTGCATCGACTCCAGAAGCGCTGGAATTAGCAGATTTAGACCTATTTAGCAGCGACATGGACGATGCCGAGTGGGGAATCGACTCAGCAGCGGTGTCTCAAGAGGCAGCTTCCGAGTTAGAGGATCTCTTAGGTAGCGAACCAGTAGAGTTTGGGGATGGATTGGATTTTGAAGAGAATCTGTTAATTGGAGAAATTCCTTCAGAAAACCAAGCGTCTGACGCAGATGAGTTGAAGGAAGTTGACGATCTCTGGGACTTAGTGACAGAACAACAAGAGATTGCAAATCCTTCAGAGGCTGCTGTTTTAGATGAGTTGTCTTTGCTAGAGACAGTTGGAGAACAAGACCAAGACTTAGCCATCTCATTAGTGGAAAACGATGAGTTTGACGAATTAGAGGCAATGTTGGGTGAGGAAGTGTTCGCAGAACCAGCATCTAACTTGGCAAGTAACGATGAGTTTGACGAGTTGGAAGCACTGCTAGGCGAAGAGGAATCCGTGCCAGCGGCTTTTGATGCAGAAGACATGAATGAGTTTGCTGACTTGGAAGCTCTCTTGGGGGATGATGAACCTCAGCTTGTTCCTCAATTTGCTCAATCGCAGCGTTCTCCTACGAAGCCGATAGCTGAAACAACTACATCCGCAGACGCCCTTGACGATGGATTTGGGGATTTGGAGGAACTGTTGGGACAGGCTGAGGAGACGATGGGTGGGCCACGTAGTGTGAAAACAAGCCCAGGCCAAGTTCGCCCGGTTAATCGTCCCCGTCCGGTTAAAGTGTTTGAACAGACCATGCGGGTGCCGGTTAAGCACCTAGACAACCTCAGCAACCTGGTGGGGGAATTAGTGGTGAACCGGAACACTTTGGAACAGGATCAAGAACGCCTGCGACAATTTCTGGATAACTTGCTGCACCAGGTACAGCAACTCAGTGACGTGGGAGCGAGGATGCAGGATCGGTACGAGCGATCGCTCCTAGAAAGCTCTCTACTCGCCAGTCGTCAAAGCAATCGGTTCAACGCCCGACCTGACCATACGTCGGCAGCGCAGGAGGCTCCCGCCAACAGCCGTTTTGGTTTGGGTGAATTGGAACTCGATCTGTTTACGCCTTTCCACAGCCTTTCCCAAGAAATCATTGAGCTAATTGTCCGCGTCCGAGAGTCGGCGGCTGACATTGAATTCCTCGTTGATGAAACCGACCAAGTCGCCCGGATGCTGCGGCAGGTGACGACTCAGTTGCAAGAGGGATTGACGCGATCGCGCATGGTGCCTTTTGCCCAAACTGCCGACCGCTTGCCCCGTGCCGTCCGCGAGATTTCTCTCAAGTGCGGCAAACAAGCCGAGCTACAGATTGAGGGTCGGGAAACCTTGATCGATAAAGTGATCCTGGAACACCTCTACGATCCGATGACGCACCTGGTGAACAATGCCATCACTCACGGCATTGAACCGCCAGAAGTGCGTATAGCCGCCGGAAAGCCTCCCGTAGGTCGGATTACCATCCGAGCCTTCCATCAAGGCAACCAAACCGTTATCTCCGTCTCGGATGATGGCGCAGGCATTGATTCAGAACGGGTAAAGGCAAAGGCAGTCGAAAAAGGGCTGATTACCGCATCTGAAGCCAAGTCCATGACCCGTCTGGAAGTCTACGATCTGCTCTTCCATCCTGGTTTTAGTACCAAAGACAAAGCCGATGACTTCTCAGGTCGCGGCGTCGGGATGGATGTGGTTTGCACCAGTTTGAACGAAATTCGCGGTGTAATCACAACAGACTCCACCCTAGGCAAGGGCACTACCTTTACCGTTCGTCTGCCCCTTACCTTAAGTATCTGCAAAGCACTTTGTTGCCTGAGTGACAAAGCTCGCATTGCCTTCCCGATGGATGGGGTGGAAGATATGTTGGATGTGCCCCAAGACCGCATTCAAACGAACTCAGAAGGTGAGACCTGTATCTCTTGGCGCGACTCTCTCATGCCCTTCCAACCTCTAGAGGAACTACTGACCTACCAGCGTCACCTCAGTCGAGGCACCGTTTATGGTGGAAACAGGGAAGATGACATGATTTCGGTTGTCGTGCTACGCAGTGCTGGCAATTTTATCGCCGTCCAAGTAGATCAGGTGCTGGGAGAACAAGAAATTGTGATTAAGCAACTGGAAGGCCCTGTGCCCAAGCCCCTAGGCGTCGCAGGTGCTACTGTCTTAGGGGATGGTCGGATCATGCCCATTGCTGACGTTCTAGAGCTGATTGACTTAGCGACGGGTCGGATTGGCAAAGACCGTAACGTTTCTCTGTGGGATAAGGCGGGTGTTTCCCTTCCTGTAGAGGCTCCAGCAGTGAAGACCGATCCGATGGTCTTGATTGTAGATGACTCAATTACGGTGCGCGAACTTCTCTCCATGACCTTTAACAAGGCAGGATACCGAGTGGAACAAGCCCGTGACGGTCAAGAAGCTTGGGATAAACTTCGGTCGGGTCTGCCTTGCGAGATTGTCTTCTGCGACATTGAAATGCCTCGCATGGACGGACTCGAGTTGCTCTCACGGATTCAGAAAGACCCCAGCCTCAACCATCTGCCAGTAGCCATGCTAACTTCTCGTGGCGCTAGCAAGCACCAGCAAATGGCAGCTCAGTTGGGAGCCAAGGGCTACTTTACCAAGCCTTATCTGGAAGAAGCGCTCCTCGATGCCGCCCAACGGATGATCAAAGGTGAGGTGCTGCTGAGTATTAACACGAATGCCTAATAGAAAGGGCGGGGAAACCCCGCCCTTTCTAGATAAAACGGAAGATGAGAGTAGGTAAGGTAGGCAAGTGTCCACCTTCTAGATAAAACGGAAGATGAGAGTAGGTAAGGTGGGCAAGTGTCCACCTTTTTTGATATCCGGCTCCGGCGGGACAGTGGCACCCAGCCTGTTTCAGGCTGGGAAACATCAATCATGACCCAGGAAACCAGTGAGGTATTGGCTTTCACCAAGCGCTTGGGTCAAAAATCTACTGGTTGTTGCCCCGCCGCTACAGGCGCTACAGAATTTAACTTCAACTCTGGATGATCCGCTTGCACCTGCTGACAATTCCATTCGTTTCGGAACAACAGCACCGGACGCCCCCAGCTATCCTTCACCGTCACAGTGTTGAAAAGACGTCCCACTTTTTGCAGAGCCTCCCAGCCACCGGCTACCCAACGAGCCACACTATAAGGCAATAATTCTGTGTGAGTTTCAACACCGTATTCATTCTGCAAGCGAAATTGCACTACCTCAAATTGCAATTGTCCCACCGCTGCTAGGATTGGGTCGCGTTTGCCTTCATCCACTGAGTACATGATTTGCACTGCACCTTCTTCCCGCAATTCCGAAACCCCCTTGTGGAATTGCTTGAACTTAGAAGGGTTGGGGTTTTTCAGATAAGCAAACAATTCCGGAGAGAAGCAGGGAATACCTTCGTACTCTAGCTTCTGACCCGTATAAATCGTATCGCCAATTGCGAAGACGCCAGGATTGTTCAATCCAATAACATCGCCGGGATACGCTTCTTCAATCGATTCTCTATCTTGGGCAAATAGTTTCTGAGGACGAGACAAGCGAACGGTTTTGCCAGTACGGGCATGATTCACTGTCATGTCTTTTTCAAACTTGCCGGTACAGACGCGCACAAAGGCTATCCTGTCGCGGTGCTTCGGGTCCATATTGGCTTGCAGCTTGAAGACAAAACCCGTGAATTCTGGGTAAGTGGGTGGAATTGCACCATTACTGCTTTGCCTGGAACCGGGTTTGAGGGCGTAGTCGAGAAACGCATCCAAAAATAACTCCACCCCAAAGTTGGTCATGGCGCTACCAAAAAACACGGGCGTCATGGTGCCATTGTGAACGAGGTCTAGATCCAGTTCTGAGCCAACGCCTTCCAGGAGTTCTAAATCTTCTTTGAGTTGATAGTAAAGTTCTTGCTCTAGCAGTTCTTCAATTCGGGGATCTCCCATGTCTACAACGGTATCCAGGGCTTCCCGCTTGCCATGTGCGCTGCGCTCAAATAGGTGAATTTTCTGCTGGCGTCGGTCGTAGACGCCCTTGAAGCGATCGCCCATTCCTATTGGCCAGTTTACGGCATAGGTTTGCAATCCCAATTCCTGCTCAATTTCATCCAGCAGTTCCAATGGTTCCCGTCCGGGGCGGTCGAGTTTATTCACAAAAGTGAAGATGGGGATTTTTCTCATCCGGCATACTTCAAATAGCTTCCGTGTTTGCGGTTCCAAACCTTTCGCTGCGTCAATCAGCATCACCGCATTATCTGCTGCCGCCAGCGTCCGATACGTATCTTCACTGAAATCTTGGTGTCCCGGAGTATCCAGCAAATTAATCTGACAGTTGTGATATGCAAACTGCAACACCGTCGAGGTAATCGAAATTCCCCGCTGTTGCTCCATCTCCATCCAGTCAGAAGTCGCCTTTTTTTGCGCCCGACGAGCTTTCACCGCCCCCGCTTCGTGAATCGCACCTCCGTACAGCAACAGCTTTTCGGTCAGCGTTGTTTTACCAGCGTCAGGGTGAGAAATAATCGCAAAGTTACGCCGACGCTCAACCGCTGCTTGTATTTCAGATTGAGTGGTTGCTTCTGGGGACTGGAAATCAGTAAACATTCGGATGCCTGGTTCGGTACTTTCAACAAAAATTATAAAAGGTTCGATTGTGAAACGATGAAGCGTATCCGTATACAACAGACGGAACAACCCAAACCGGAGATAGCCTTTTTACTTTTATTCGTTCTAGGTTTCCGATTGGACTAAGACGCGATCGCTTCTTTCAGTAACATTCCCGATTAACAACTCTCACCTTCATCAAAAATTTAGATTCACTCCTGCTAGCCGCAATTCGCTAGCAGTTTTGTCTAAGGAGGTAAGTCCAATTAACCGGAAAACCTTGCCCATTCGCCTGCTGTGTTGACAAGCTTTGCTCCTCCATTCGCGAGAACCTAATGCTAACAGAGGAAACCTCTGTTTAGACTTTTCGCCCCAAGAAAGGGAGAAAGTTTCTCTCTTTCGTCAATAAAAATTCTCACCCTTCTTCCCCCGACTTGTGGGTGAACTGAGAACGCAGGGAAGTTTCGTTTAAGGTTGCACTTTCTTTATATCTATCTACTTAATTTAATTCTAAGCGGATATATTCCGTTAATACTCGTCTCCTATCTCAAATTACGCACTGCTGACGAATCCAAATACAAGGCGCTAAGCAAAGCAAGTTTTTTTTTAAGTTCTACGCTAAGAAACCAACCGTCTTTTTGCAAGAGCAAAACCACTGTAATTTATCCGGTGCAGACCTACCCGTGCCAGCTCTCGCAAGCGAGCGATATTCAGCTATAAAGTAGCAACCCCAAGGAGACTTTATGCCATCACTCTTGCACAATCTTTTTACTTCCGGGCAATTTATCCCGCACGGACACTGCTACTTATGGAAAACAGGGCTAGTGTGGCTGCATATTCTGTCAGATGGTTTAATCGCCCTGGCTTATTATTCAATTCCGCTGCTGTTGGTTTACATTGTCCGCAAGCGAGGCGATTTGCCCTTTGATTGGGTATTTCTGTTGTTTGGCAGCTTCATCATCGCTTGTGGGACGAGTCATGTGTTGGAAATTTGGACCCTATGGCACCCAATGTATTGGCTGTCAGGGTTAGTGAAAGCTGTAGCTGCTGTGATTTCTGTGGCGACAGGTATTGTATTGATGTCATTGATTCCTAACATCCTAGCACTGCCCAGTCCCGCTCAGATCGAGGAAGCCAACCGCCGACTGAAATCAGAAATTCAGGAACGTCAGCAGATAGAGGCGCAGCTGCGAAGTCAAGAATACTGGCTGAATACCCTGATTGATGCGGTTCCGAACGTGGTGAATATGAAAGACGGTGAAGGACGCTGGCTGATCTCGAATCAAGAAGGACTGAAGCTTTTTCAGCTCGAAGGTGTCGATTATCAGGGCAAGACAGACGCAGAACTAGAAGAGTATACAGAATTTTATCAAGAAGCTCTTTTTGATTGTCAAGAATCCGATGAAAGAGCGTGGCGTGCAGAAACCATTAGCCATTACGAAGAAGAGATTTTATTACCCGATGGTTCAGCGAAGAAGTTTGATGTCGCCAAGGTGCCCTTATTCAACCCAGATGGAAGCCGTAAAGGGATTGTAGTCGTAGCAAGCGACATTACTCAACGCAAGCAAGTAGAGGCGGCATTGCGGGAAAGCGAAGCGAAAAATCGCGCCTTCATCCAAGCCCTACCGGATATGTTGTTTCGGATTTGCAGTGATGGGACTTTTATGGACTTTCAAGCGCCCAGAGAAGATGCTCTGGCGATGCCTCCCAGTCACTTTTTGGGGAAAAGCGTGTGGGAGGTATTACCTACCGAGTTGGCTGAAGCTACCATGTACAACGTATCGAAAGCGATCGCTTCCGGTGAAACACAACTCTACGAGTATCAAATGACTTCCATAGACGGCAACCAGCACGATTATGAGGCTCGGTATGCGCGTAGCTTAGAATCAGAAGCTTTGGTAATAGTACGCGATATTAGCGAACGGCAAGCCGCGCTTCGCGAACGCAAGCAGGCAGAAATTGCTTTACAAAAATCGGAAGCGCAATTAAGACAACAGACACTTCATCTAGAAAAAACCTTATGTGAGTTGAAACAAACCCAATCTCAATTGATTCAGAGCGAAAAAATGTCTAGCTTGGGTCAATTGGTTGCTGGTGTTGCTCACGAAATTAATAACCCTATTAACTTTATTTACGCCAATCTAATTCACACCGACGAATATACAAAAGAATTACTACATCTGATTCGCCTCTATCAGCAACACAATTGCGAACCTGTTCCTGAAATTGCCGCAGTCGTGGAGAACCTTGACTTAGATTTTCTTCAGGAAGACTTACCCAAAATGCTGTCCTCAATGAAGGCGGGGACGAACCGTATCCGCGGAATTGTCTTATCGTTGCGAAACTTCTCGCGCTTGGATGAGGCAGAGGTGAAGGCGGTTAATCTCCACGAAGGCATTGACAGTACCCTGCTGATCCTGCAAAACCGCTTGAAAGGGAAACTGGGACGCCCAGCGATTGAAATTATTAAAGAGTATGGCAATCTGCCCCCCATCGAGTGTTATGCGAGGCAACTGAATCAAGTATTTATAAATATCATCACCAATGCAATTGATGCCTTAGAAGAGGCAGAGGCACAGAGGCGCAGAAGTGCAGAGGAGAATTTGGTACACTCTCCCCAGCAGCTTTGTTCCCCAGCGTCCCTGCCTTGGATTCGGATTCGCACTGAAGTTCAAGACGATCGTCAAGTTGTGGTTCGGATTTCTGATAATGGTCTTGGGATAACGGAGGAGGTACGCCAAAAGCTTTTTGACCCCTTCTTTACAACTAAACCTGTTGGTAGCGGCACAGGTTTGGGGTTATCTATCAGTTATCAAATTGTAGTCGAAAAACACGGCGGCAGCTTGAAATGCATTTCAGCACCGGGACAGGGGGCAGAGTTCGCGATCGCGATTCCAATTCGGCAGCAACATCAGCAAACGACTGCGGTCAGTGACCGAAATTCTGCGGCTGTTTCAGGATAACTTCTCTCTGCTTTAGTACCAGAAGCTTTTGTGCCTTTCGGGTACGGAAAGCCGTTCGCTAGCGTGCGGCTCACCCCCAGCGATCGCGTGTTACAGTCTTGACTAGAGGCAACGCAAGAGAAGCAATAGGGGGTTTAGATGTACGACACGGACAAGCGAAAGTTGTTGTCGGTACTATCTCATGGCTCGATCTTTTTTAGCACGACACTGGTGTCTATCGGGATACCCGTCGCGATGTTATTTGTATCCGATGACCCAGTTGTGAAAGACAATGCCAAAGAAGCAATCAACTTTCACTTGAATGTTTGGTTGTATGGAGCGATTATTGGCTTCTTAACCTTTATCACTCTTGGTTTATTAGGCTTTATCCTCGTGCCTATGGGGTTTGTCGTTCATTGGGCACTGACGATTCTGGCAATTACTCATTGTTTGGGTAATCCCGATCAACCCTACCGCTATCCCTTCATCTTCCGCCTACTTTAAAAAAGGGAAAAGTAAAAAGGAAAAATTATTTAAGTTTCACTTTTTACTTGCATGGCTCTTAAAAAGTACGTGAAGTCAAGAATGCTGTAGGTTGATTAATCATAGATTTTCCAGTAAAACCCGTTTTCTCAAAGAGGACGGGTTATTTCATATTTTTAAGCTTTTGTCAATACTGCGATAGATTTGACGATGTACAAAGTGCGATCGCTTCCGGTTCACCAATCCAGAGCGATGTGCGATCGCTGGCAAAATTCTAGAGCCTCAAGAGGTTAAAATCCTAATCTGACCCGATCAAACTCCTCTCTCCTGTACCGATGGCAGAAACTTTATTCTTCAACGCCCTCCGCGCAGCCATAGACGAAGAAATGGCCCGCGACTCAGCCGTATTTGTCCTTGGTGAAGATGTCGGTCACTATGGCGGCTCGTACAAAGTCACCAGAGACCTGTACAAAAAATATGGTGATCTGCGCGTACTCGACACCCCCATTGCCGAAAACAGCTTCACCGGCATGGCAGTAGGTGCTGCAATGACAGGTCTCAGACCGATTATTGAAGGCATGAACATGGGCTTTTTGCTCCTTGCCTTTAACCAAATTTCTAACAACGCTGGAATGCTGCGCTATACTTCCGGCGGCAACTTCAAAATTCCGATGGTGATTCGGGGGCCAGGTGGCGTCGGTCGTCAATTGGGTGCCGAACACTCTCAGCGCCTAGAAGCTTATTTCCAAGCAGTACCGGGTTTAAAAATTGTCGCCTGCTCCACACCTTACAACGCCAAAGGATTGTTAAAGGCAGCCATCCGCGACGATAATCCGGTTTTATTCTTTGAACACGTCCTCCTCTACAACTTGAAAGAAGATTTACCAGAGGAAGAATATGTGCTGCCCTTAGATAAGGCAGAAGTGGTGCGGCAAGGTAAGGATGTCACGATCCTGACTTATTCGCGGATGCGTCACCATGTTATGCAAGCGGCAAAACAGATGGAAAAAGAAGGTTTCGATCCAGAAGTGATTGACCTGATTTCCCTCAAACCACTGGATTTCGATACCATCGGCGCTTCCGTCCGGAAAACCCACCGGGTGATTATCGTAGAGGAATGCATGAAAACCGGCGGGATTGCGGCAGAATTGACAGCCTCAATTAACGATCGGCTGTTTGATGAGCTAGATGCACCTGTTCTGCGGCTATCTTCCCAGGATATCCCCACACCTTATAATGGAACGCTGGAGCGGTTGACGATTGTCCAACCCGAGCAAATTGTGGAAGCCGTGCAAAAGATGATGGCACTCCAAGTGTGATCGGTCATTAGTCCTTAGTCCCTAGTCTGAGTCAATTGCCAATGACGAATGACTAATGACTAATGCCCGCTGACAATCAATCCGGATCGACCAGCCCAAAAGGGATTATCATAGCATTTGTTTGAGCGGGTCGTGGTATGCAGAGACAGCGTTCTTTATTAGCCTTAATTCTGGTTCTGGTGATTGCTTCTATCACCGTGCTTGCCAGGATTCCAATTCGGCTGGGATTAGACCTTCAAGGGGGATCGCAACTGACGCTTCAGGTGAAACCCACTGAAGGCAAAGAAATCACGCGAGAAGATTTAGAAGCAGTTCAGAAAGTCGTAGAGAACCGGATTAACGGTCTTGGAGTCTCTGAAGCAATTGTGCAAACGGTCGGACAAGACCAGGTTTTGGTGCAGCTACCGGGGGTCAGCGATCCGGAGCAAGCAGAACGGGTGCTGGGTGGCACTGCTCAATTGGATTTCCGCGAACAAAAACCGGGTTCGGAAACCCAGTTGCAAATTGAACAACAGCTGCGACGGGAATTAAAAGCGAAGCAGGATGAGTTGAGAAAGACGAAAGACGAAGCGGAGATCGCTAAAAATCAGGAAGCTCTCCAGCGGAGTAACCAAGCGATCGCAGCTTTGTTTGAGCGCACCAATCCCCCACTGACAGGCAAAAACCTCACGGGAGCCACCGCCCGACCTTTTCAGACGAGCGACAATTGGAGCGTCAACATTTCCTTCGATCCAGTAGGAGGCGGACGCTTTGCCCAGTTGACCAAAAATATTGCTGGGACGGGACGCACTTTGGGAATCTTCTTAGATGAAGAACTGCTCAGCGCTGCTACCGTTGAAGTGAAGTATGCCCAAGAAGGCATCAGCGGCGGAGGTGCCGAGATTACAGGCAACTTTAGCTTAGAAGAAGCCAACGAGCTGGTCGTCCAGCTGCGGGGCGGTGCCCTACCCTACCCAGTGGAAATCATTGAAAACCGTACCGTGGGGGCAACCCTGGGGCGAGATAGTATCCAAAGCAGTATTTACGCCTCTATCGGTGGTCTGATTTTGGTATTGATCTTCATCGGCGTCTATTACCGCTTACCGGGGGCAATTGCTGGGATAGCGCTAGTCATTTATTCGCTATTGTGCTTATCTGGCTTTGTTTTACTCGGCGTTACTTTGACTCTCCCTGGGATTGCTGGTTTTATTCTCAGTATCGGGATGGCAGTCGATGCCAATGTACTGATTTTTGAGCGGACGCGGGAAGAATTAAGAGCCGGGAAGAGTTTATATCGTTCGGTAGAATCTGGTTTTTATCGGGCATTTTCCAGCATTTTGGACGGTAACGTCACAACGTTAATTGCTTGTGGGTTTATGTTTTGGCTGGGTTCGGGTCTGGTAAAAGGCTTTGCCCTGACGCTAGCAATCGGAGTCTTAGTGAGTATGTTTACAGCAATTACCTGTAGCCGTACCCTACTCATGACAGCGATCAGCTTTCCAGAATTACGCAAGCCACAATGGTTTTGTCCGAATTTGCAGGCGTCAAGGAAGTCTGAGCCAGAGGTAGGGTCATGAAATTAAATCTAATCAAACGGCGATCGCTCTGGTGGACGATTTCTGCCGTCCTGATCCTGAGTGGACTGATTGCGATGGTAATCAACTGGACGCAGATCGGTGCGCCGTTACGTCCCAGTCTAGATTTTGTCGGCGGTACGCGGTTGCAGTTTGAACTCGATTGTTCTAAACCAAACAACTGCGATCGACCGATTGATATCGCGACGGTTCGGGAAGCGATCGCAGCTCAGGGTTTGGGTGACAGTAGCATCCAAGCGTTAACCAGGAACGCTCAAGGGCAAACTCAGCCGGGTGTGTCTATTCGCACCAAAGCGTTGAATGTTGACCAACGCACCAAGCTGCAAAATGCCTTAAACCAACTCAGAGCCTTCGATCCCCAAAAGACTCAGATAGACACGGTGGGGCCGACTCTCGGACGCCAGTTATTTGCCTCTGGTTTACTGGCGATCTTGCTCTCCTTTGTGGGTATTTTTGTTTACCTGACCTTTCGCTTCCAGTTCGACTACTCCTTGTTCGCCTTTGTTGCCTTGCTCCACGATGTTTTGATCACCCTAGGGTTTTTCGCCATCTTGAGCTTGGTGTTCGGTACTGAAGTCGATAGCTTATTTGTCGTCGCTATCTTGACGATCATCGGTTTCTCAGTCAACGATACGGTGGTGATCTACGACCGGGTTCGGGAAGTCATTAAACTGAATCCTGGAGAGCATATTAACCAGATTGTCGAAGACGCGGTTAATCAAACCCTGACTCGCTCGATCAACACTACATTTACGGTGTTGTTGACTTTGTTTTCCATCTTTTTCTTTGGTGGAGAAACGCTGAAAAACTTTGCTTTAGCGCTGATTGTTGGGTTTGCCGCTGGTGCTTATTCCAGTATCTTCATTGCGAGTACCCTTTTAGCTTGGTGGAGAGAACGGACGGGTCAAGCGATCGCTATTGCGGCAACGGAACCCAAAGCTTCTGATGAAATCTGAAGGGCATAAGGCAAGAAGCAATGAATCAGGCAAGAGACGATCGCTGGGAGCAAGGGAGCAGAGGAGCTGGAGAGCCGGAGAGTGGGGAAGTACAGGATAATCTAGATTCAACTTCTCCTCTACCCCTGTGCCCTTCTGAACCTCTGACTCGCAACCCCCTCAGCCATACTGATGACCCAAGCTTCCAACAGCAAGTGCAAAGGTTACACCGGCTGACTGTCTACGGCAGGTGGCTGGTCGCTGGGTTGCTTTGGATTACCATTGGTCCCTTGAGTCTCTGGGGCTTGCGCTACCCAATTTCTCTATTGCGGGAATACTTTACCTGGGCGGCAGTGCGATATGGACTTTATTACAATCCACTGCCAGCCCTGGGACTTGCTTTGTGCATTGGCATGACAGCTTCTGTATTGGTGTGGCAAAGTCGCAATATTTTACTAGGAATATCCAGTCGGGAACAGCATCGCTTAGAGCAACAGGTATATCGGATTCGCCAGCAAGGGCAAAGTCACCCACTTTGGAAGTGGGTTTGTCAAATCAATTAAAACTTTAATTTCTAACTTTTAATTGTTTCTCAGGCGCACCGAGACAGAGCTGGTTCGGAACGAGTCTGCCGAATCGGAATTTCAATTAAAAACTCTGCCCCTTTTCCCGGTTCGGAAACACAAGTCAATTGACCGCCGTGCTTTTCGACGACAATCTGATAGCTAATGGACAAGCCGAGTCCCGTACCTGTGCCTATCGGTTTCGTGGTAAAGAAGGGGTCAAATAACTTACGACGGACTTCCTCGTTCATCCCAGGGCCATTATCAGCAATCCGAATGGCGATGCGATCGCTGTCTTTGACCTCGGTACAAATCCGAATACAAGACTGAGGAGCCGGGGAGCCAGAAAGCCAGGGAGATACCATCTCCTGTGCCCCTTTGCTTCTGGGTCCCTCTGCCTCCTCCAGGGCATCAATCGCATTATTGAGGATATTCATTAATACCTGGTTGAACTGACCGGCATAGCACTCCACCAATGGTAGGTCGCCATATTCTTTAACGACCTCGATCGCCGGATGGGTAGCGGTAGCTTTTAAGCGGTCTTGCAGCAATCTCAGAGTGTTGTCAATGCCTTCGTGAATGTTGACCGACTTCTTTTCTGCTTGGTCATGGCGCGAGAAGTTCCGCAGAGAGGCGACAATTTGCCGAATGCGGTCAGCCCCTAACTTCATTGAGGACAGCAGTTTCGGCATATCTGCGATCACGAAATCGAGATCGATTTCATCTATCAGATCCTGGATTTCCTCAGGGGGTTCGGGGGAGTGTTTTCCATAAAGTTGCAACAACTCGATCAAGCTTTGAATATAGTGAATGGCGTAGTCGAGATTCCCGTAGATGAAACTGACAGGATTGTTGATTTCGTGGGCAATACCAGCAACCAATTGTCCCAGACTGGACATTTTTGCACTTTGAATCAGCTGGGTTTGAGTTTGTTTTAATTCGCTTAAGGCTTGTTTTAGCTTTGCTGCTTTTTCTCGCAATTGCGCTTCTGATTGTCGCAAAGCTTTCTCCGCTTGCTGACGCTCTTTAACTTCCCTCTTTAGCAGCTCATTGGCGGCTTTTAATTCAGCGGTGCGTTCCTCGACTCGTCTTTCTAAGTCGTTATTTGCTTGTTCCAGCGCTGCTTGCGATCGCTTGCGTTCGGTGATATCCCTCGTTATTGTGGCAAAGCCGCGCAGTCGTCCATCTTCGTCTCGTAAAGCTGTGACGACAACATTTGCCCAAAACTGCGACCCGTCTTGGTGTAAGCGTAAAGTTTCCCATTCATACCGACCGTTCAATGCTGCCTTTTTTAAAACTTGCTCAGGTTTGCCGCTCCTGATCTCGTTGGAAGGAAAAAAGCAGGAGAAATGCCGACCAATAATTTCCTCTGCCTGATACCCGTTCAGCCTTTCCGCCCCTTTGTTCCAACTAATAACTTTCCCACTGGTATCGAGCATATAAATTGCATAGTCTTTGACATTTTTGATTAACAAGCGGAAACGCTCTTCACTTTGCCGCAGTTCCTCTTCTGCCTGTTTGCGCTCGGTAATGTCACGAGCCGCGGCGTAAATTAATTGTTCTTCCGCGCACAGGGCGGCATTCCACAGCAGCCATTTGTAGGTTCCGTCTTTGCAGCGGAAGCGGTTTTCAAAAGTGACCGTCTCCCCAGTGCTGGATAGTTCCTGCAATTGAATCAGAGTAGATTCCCGGTCTTTGGGATGAATAAATGCGATCCACGGCTTGGCTAGAAATTCCTCAGATGTGAACAGCAGCGTTTTTTCGCACATCGGGTTCAGTCGCTTGAAATAGCCGTCGAAACCAGCGATGAAAAACATATCCAGCGACAGTGTGAAGAAACGATTATTCTCTACTTCCACTTTGCTGCTCTCGGTAATTGGGGATTCTGCCGCTGGGATTGCCATTTTTCACTTTACCTACCTAGTTCGCTCAAATCATCTCCTTTATGCTTTCCCTGATGTTGACGGAGACTCTAGTCCTGATGAATTCTCAAAGCTGGCGATGCATGTTTACACATCATATAGTTTTTTATTTATTACTTGACAGTTATTAACAATTTTTATACGGAAGATTTAGATTTTGCATGTAAAATGCCTTGCTATATATCGCTGGCAAGAAATTTTTAATCCTTAAGCAGAGGATAGCAATCTTCTGTGAAGAGTTCCAGGAAATATAGCTTCTACAAGCTTGGCTGGGTATGGTATCGTCTAGGCAACCTCTGTCTAGCTCCAGGCAACAGGGCTTGTCGGGTATATTTTCAGCCATGAAGAGGCACTATCCGCAAGCGGAGATACAAATAATGAGTTTCCCGGTTTATTTGTGGCTGGGTTCGGTGCGGATTCACCCTCATATTTTGTTTGAGTCGTTGGCGTATGCGATCGCTTTCCGTTTATTAATCAAAAATGCTCGCAAAGACGCGCTCGCACCCACGCAGCGCAGTTCGGTAATTGTCGGTGGCTTGGTTGGGGCGCTAGTTGGTGCGAAAGCGCTGGTTTTACTACAGCACATCGATTTAATTGGGAATAATTGGCAACTATTCTTTTTGGTTCTCCTTCAAGGAAAAACGGTCGTAGGGGCGTTACTCGGTGGATTGATTGGTGTAGAAATTACCAAGAAAATGATTGGTGTCAATCGATCTACCGGCGATGTTTTTGTTTATCCCTTGATTGTGGGAACGGCAGTGGGACGGATTGGCTGCTTTTTGACGGGATTAAGCGATCGCACTTACGGCATTCCCACTCATTTACCTTGGGGAGTAGATTTTGGTGATGGCATTCCCCGGCATCCAACTCAATTATATGAAGTTATTTTTTTACTAATTTTAATGATATTTTTACAAATTCGCAGCCGCTACCATCGGCAAGAAGGCGAATTATTTAAGTTTTACATGGTTTCTTATTTAAGCTTTCGCTTTTTCATGGATTTTATAAAACCCGATTTTCACCCTATCTTGGGACTAAGTGCTATTCAAATTGCTTGTTTATTAGGAATTTTATATTATCGGAGCAGTATTATAAAATTGTTCGTTTTTGAACCATCCAATGCAATTTACTGTCAAGGGGAATCAAGAAAAAGTAATTATTGATATTCAAGGGATAAATAATCTCGATACAGACGATTATTGGGATAGAACTTGGATTAACTCGGAAATTGAGATAATTTTACCTGGTTATCACGCTAATTTTTTCGGTGATATACGGACTGAGGAAATATTTAGTTTCTTGGAACAACTTAAAGAGATGTCTCAAACGCTATCTGGTGTTGCCGAACTAAATACAATGGAAGGATTGATGAACCTAAAAGCAGAAATGAATAATTTAGGACACATCCAATGGAATGGAAAAACAACTTATCCAATTGGAAATGGCAACACTTTAACCTTTAATTTTTCTAACGATCAATCTTTCCTCGCAAATCTTATAACTGAGTTGCAAATGATAAAGAAGCATTTTCCTATAATTGGAAACCTGTGAATCCCTTCCATACATTTAGAATCAACAAAGAAAGCTGACTAACCCATTGTATTCATTTTAGAAAAAAATATATGCCTACTCGAAACTACCTTTTCTATGCTTTAACTAACAGCGTTTGCTCTAAATGTCTCATCAAAGTAGAGGCGAAAATTATCTTTCGAGATGATTGCGTTTACCTGGTAAAGCACTGTCCTACCCACGGACATCAAGAAGTCTTAATTGCTGATGATATCGATTATTACAAACTCTCCCAGGAATTTATCAAACCAGGAGATATGCCGCTTAAATTTAATACTCCCATAAAATATGGCTGTCCCTATGACTGCGGACTTTGCCCCGATCACGAACAACATAGCTGTTTAACTTTAGTAGAAGTAACAGATCGCTGCAATCTTTCTTGCCCAATTTGTTACGCAGATTCGGGCACAGAAGAAGTTTCTCAACATTCCAGTCAATCCCGGCGTCATCGCACCTTAGAGCAAATTGAAAGGATGATTGATGCGGTGGTGGCGAATGAAGGAGAACCCCAGGTTGTGCAAATTAGCGGGGGCGAACCAACGATTCATGCAGAGTTTTTTAAAATTCTGGATATTACTAAAAGTAAGCCAATTCGCCATTTAATGATCAATACCAATGGTATTAGAATTGCCAAAGACCGAAATTTTTGCGATCGCTTAAGTCAATATATGCCCGGAATTGAAGTCTATCTCCAATTTGATAGCTTTGAGGCGGCAGCATTAGAGGAGTTACGTGGGGCAGATTTGCGAGAGATTCGGGAACAAGCGATCGCACATCTCAACGAGTTTAACATCTCTACAACTTTGGTCGTTACCCTGAAAAAAGGGCTAAACGACAGCGAAATCGGCAAAATTATCGAATACGCCTTGCAACAGCGATGCGTGCGGGGTGTTACCTTTCAACCGATTCAGGCAGCAGGGCGTCTGGAGGGATTTGAGCATGAGCGCGATCGCTACACTCTCACAGAAGTTCGTCGCTCTATCTTACAGCAGAGTCCCTATTTTAAGCCAGAAGATATTCTCCCAGTTCCTTGCCATCCCGATTGTTTAGCAATGGCTTACGCGTTGAAAGTTAAGGGCAAAGTGATACCCTTAACTGGACTTTTGGAGCCAAATACCTTTGTAAAAATCATGCCAAATTCTGTTCTTTATGAACAGGATAATGAGCTAAAGCGAAATATTTTTAATTTGTTTTCCACTAGCCATTCACCCGCATCTTCTGCAACATCTTTAAAACAGTTACTTTGTTGTTTGCCACTACTACCTGTTCCTGAAGGAATTACCTACGAAAATATATTCCGGGTGATGATTGTCCAGTTTCTCGACCCCTTTAACTTTGATGTCCGTTCTGTAAAACGTTCCTGCATCCACATTGTGCATCCCGATGGGAGGATTATTCCATTTGATACGTTTAATATGTTTTACCGCGAGGGAAGTGCTGGATATCACTTGGTTAATAATCGTCCCCTCTTGGTTTAATTTATCTAAAACCATTATTAACAACAAATATTAGTTTAATTCAGCAGGAGTTTTATGGAACATAAAAATGAATTGCTTGGGGTACTTTCCGGAATGCTGTTGTTATTAGGTATGCATCTTATCGCTGGTCTAGCAGTATTTTTAGTAAGTTTTCCTGTTGCTGCTTTGCTAGGAGGAGGATACGCTATTTTAATCGTTTGGGCGTTTTCTGCTATTTCTATATTCTTATGGCAGCTTTTATATGTGATTCCGCTTATTTTTTGGCTAAGACGGCGACAGCGAGGGGCAATGGTGAAAGGGGTGATTATTTGTGCAGTTCTTACCGCTTTATTAAATGGAGCCTGCTATTTACTGTACTTTAGTCCTAAATAAAACGCTAAATTTTATAACACCCTAATATAGCAGCAATAATTTCATGTTTATAAGAACAAAATTATGCGCTCAAGGAATGAAATCACTGAAATGATTAGCAGTATATTCTTACTATTAGGAATACATATTTTAGTTTTGGTTATCTTAGGATTTTTATCGTCTATAATCGTGAATTTATTGTATATTTATACGATCGCTTAAATTGTAGCAATATTAATTTTTTATATTGGATTGTCTTAACTTCTGTATGTAATCCCAATAATTTTTTGGCTAAGACGGCAACAAAGATGGGGATTGATGAAAGGAGTGATTAGTGGTGCAGTTCTTACTGCTTTACTCAACGGTGGTTGCTGGCTCTTCATCCTTTGGGTAAGCCGGTAAATATTAAATTCCCCGACCCAGTGGCACTAGATTGAGTGGCTGCTATTCGCGCCTTTTTTCGTCTTCTTTTCGATTTTGAAAGAAATGGGACGAGGCGATTGAGGCGTGAGGTTCGATGGAGATTGGCTAGAAACAGAACGCATGGCTAGCGGCGTCTGGTCTTTAATCGACGCTGGTTCGTCTTCGTGGCTTCGCAAAAAAGGAAAGCTAGATAGTTTGTCGTAGTTAGATGCGATCGCTAAAAACGCACCTCCCAGAATATACACCGGCAACGGCAGCGTGAACTGTTTCAACCACTGATAGATTTCTGCAAAGCCAAACAGCAGCAAAAAACTGGCAACCCACACTCTCATATTTCTACTCAACCCAATCCCAAAATTTATATCTCTATTAAAACCTAGATACCTAAAATAAAATGCGAGAGCCTTTTGTCAGTCTCTCGCGTCAGCAATTCACTTAGATAGCCCTTGCTAGAAGGCTTTGAACGCAGTCGTAGGGACTCACGAGCGTGCATCCCTACCCTTGGGGGTCTAGTTTATACTTTCGTCGCTGCCAACGGTTGGCTCTTTCCAGACGTTAACCGCTCGTAGGTTGCCCGCATCTTCAGACCGACCAGCACTTGGAACAAGCCAGTTCCGTTATTAGAGCCTGGATATTCCCGATGCTTGAGCAACAGTTCGGTCAGTTCCCCGTGGTACTTAGCCGCAGTCTTGCTGAGGTGGCTTTCAATGTAGATGACTTCCTCTAGCTTGTCGAACTGACCATCTACTTCCAGAACGGACACCTCATGACCATAGTAAGAGTCTGGGCCATAGTACATCTTGATGCCAGGGTAGCCGCAGGTTAGCTTACGACCGCAGGGTCTCCAATCAATCGTAGACCCTTCATCAAATAGATAAGCTGGCTCAAAGCCTTCCACGCCATCGCGCTGAAGCAAGCGCACCCGCAGGATTTGACCTACCTTCTCTTCCTTGACTAATTGCGTCGGCAACACCTGGATCACAACGTCAGCGTGTTCCTTCTGCGGCTCGATGTAGGCAGTAAAATCTGGGCGGCGAGCGTTGATGGCAGCGAGTACGTCTTCGTATCGGTGCCCGCGCTCAGCCATATCCCGCTGAATCTTCCAGGCAATCTTAACGTCATCGCTGATGTCGAGATAAACGCTGAAGTCGAGGAGCGATCGCACCCGCTCATCATACAAAGGATGAAGCCCCTCAATCACAATAATATGGTTAGGATCGACTCGCTCTGGAGGATCGATCTCGCCGGTTTCGTGGTTGTAAATTGGCTTTTCAATGGACTGACCGTTCTTGAGCGCTTTGATCTGCTCGGCCATCAGATCGAAGTTATTCGCCTTGGGGTTCAGCGCCGTAATTCCAGTTTCTTTGCGCTGTTTCCGATCCAGGCTATGGTAATCGTCCAGGCAAATCACCGTGACGAAATCTTCCCCAAACAAATCTGTTAATCGGCGCAAAAATGTAGATTTACCGCATCCGGAGTCTCCAGCAACACCAATTAGAACCACGCGATCCAGCTGACTGGTCATAGCTTCCCTCTAACGCAAAAAATTTTTTCTCATTGAGTTTTAAGCAATCTAAATCCTCAGCCCGGAGGGCACCCCGTTGGTTACTCTTGCAGCTCTTGCGACACAGCAAGAAGGCATAACCAGTAGGAGCTTACAGCACCCTAGAGTAAGGCCCGTTGGGGAAGACTCAAGCTTCGTCCAGTAAGTATTTAATACTAGATGTTACACAGTATCTTACCAGAACGGGATAGACGCTACAAGCTAACCCCAGTGGAATCATCTCGCTCAGTATTTATGCTACGGCGTGCCGTGCATTTTTAGAAAGGAAAAATTAAATTGACTCAATGGAGACATTATTTAAATAAATTGCTGGCTACCCTAAAAAAAGCTAGCGAAGGGTTTCCCAATCGCCATCCGGCGAGGAAGAATATCCCTAATATTAGCGACGTTAACTATCCAGAAACTATCCAGATTCAGTCATTGCCCTCTTTTACCTGCCCTCGGTCAGCAGAGCGATATGTGGTGGAAAGACCGCTTTGTAGCAGAATGTTAACAGAAGGTGGGTTCGGAGATATTTAAGAGCAATGTACAATTCCACAGCAGCCAACGGTACTGCCAATTCAGAATCTGGTAGCCGCGTCTTTGTTTATGAAGTGGTGGGCCTGCGTCAGAACGAAGCAACTGACAACGTAAACTACCCGATTCGTCGTAGTGGCAGCGTGTTTATCACAGTGCCCTACAATCGCATGAATCAAGAAATGCAACGGATCGCTCGTTTGGGCGGCAAAATTGTCAGCATCCACCCTCTGGGTGCTGACAACGGAGCAAATGGCTCTAAGGGTAGCTCCCCCAGCTCCCCTGCTGCCGCAAGCGTTGAGTCAAGTGCAACGAATGCTCCTGCCACTTCGCAAACCGTCGCACAGGACACTCAAGCACCAAAAGAGAGTAAGCCTATGACTCAAGCGAAGGAAAAAACGGAAAAAGATATTCCCGTTAATATCTACCGCCCGAATAATCCCTTTATTGGTAAGTGTCTGAGTAATGAAGAGTTAGTTGGTGAGGGTGGGATCGGCACCGTTCGTCACCTGATCTTTGACATCTCCCAAGGGGATCTCCGTTATTTAGAAGGTCAAAGTATTGGCATCATCCCGCCGGGAAATGACAACAAGGGCAAACCCCACAAACTAAGACTGTACTCGATTGCCTCGACTCGTCATGGCGACAAGGTTGATGACAAGACTGTATCGCTGTGTGTCCGGCAACTAGAGTATAAGCATCCAGAAACGGGCGAAATGGTCTATGGTGTTTGCTCTACCCATCTGTGCAATCTCCAGGTTGGGGACGATGTGAAAATTACCGGACCAACTGGTAAAGAAATGTTGTTACCAGAAGATCCGAATGTCAACGTGATCATGTTGGCAACCGGAACGGGTATTGCGCCATTCCGCGCTTACCTGTGGCGGATGTTCAAGGAAAATGAAAGAGCAGTTAACACCGACTACGAATACAAGGGTTTAGCTTGGCTCATTTTCGGGATTCCCACCAGCCCCAACATCCTGTACAAGGAAGAACTTGAAGAACTGCAACAGCAGTACCCTGAAAACTTCCGCCTCACCTATGCCATCAGCCGGGAACAGAAAAACCCCGAAGGCGGCAGAATGTACATTCAGGATCGGGTGGCTGAACACGCTGATGAACTCTGGAAAATGATTCAGCAAGAGAATACCCACACCTATATCTGCGGTTTGAAGGGTATGGAAGGGGGCATTGATGAAGCCCTCTCCGCCGCTGCTGCCAAGGATGGGGTGACTTGGAGCGAATACCAAAGAACGATCAAGAAGGCTGGTCGTTGGCACGTAGAAACCTACTAGGTTACTACTGGCTGGAAGTCCTGCCTAGTCGTCTCTCCTTGACTCTCATAAAAACCCAGTTTCTTAAAGAAACTGGGTTTCTCAGTTTGATGGCGCTCGCTTCAAGCCAACTGGCGCGTCTGTCTTACCAGAATTGAAACTGGGAAGCAGGCGCGTCAATCCTTTGGAGGAAGGTTATTTTCCTGATTCATTGCAAGATATTCAGGCGTGGGCGTAGATTCGCACAGATGAATATCTGCAATGATTATTTTCTCTTGACAAAACCCCTCAAAGGATATAAGTGAAGCAGTCAGTTGATCCAATGATGAGAATTAAGTTAAATTTAATTAAGTTCACGTTTAAGGTGCCAATGTTCGCCCTATAGGGACAAGCCTAAATGTCCTGGTGGTAGCAAATCCAGCTCTTGGCTAGGATTTCCTGCCTAAAGTTTTGCTCGATTAGGTAAAAAAAGGAATGTTTCAGTTCCTTCAACTAGCTCTCATCCCTTGTTTGTGATAACGCTTTATCTGCGCTGAATCTGCTTCTATTAGCCGTATCTAGAGACAACCGATTTATGAAATTTTCCTGGAGAATATTAGTACTTTGGACATTACCCGCCTTAGTCATAGGGTTTTTCCTCTGGCAAGGGGCATTTGCTGCTGCTCCCACCGATATGGGCAAAAACACTGCTAGTACCCGCATGACCTATGGGCGCTTTCTGGAATACCTAGATGCCCAAAGAGTTACCAGTGTTGACCTCTACGATGGGGGTCGGACAGCAATTGTCGAAGCCGTCGATCCGGATCTCGATAACCGCATCCAACGGCTGCGGGTAGATTTGCCAACCACTGCCCCAGAATTGATTGCTAAGCTCAGAAACGCGAATATCAGCTTTGATACCCATCCCGCTCGCAACGATGGAGCTATCTGGGGATTTTTGGGGAATTTAATTTTTCCGATTTTGTTGATTGCTGGGCTGTTCTTCCTATTCCGTCGCTCTAGCAACATTCCTGGCGGTCCGGGGCAAGCCATGAACTTTGGCAAATCAAAAGCCAGATTTCAGATGGAAGCCAAAACCGGCGTCAAATTTGACGACGTCGCAGGCATAGAAGAAGCCAAAGAAGAACTCGAAGAAGTCGTTACCTTCCTCAAACTACCAGAGAAATTCACCGCAGTCGGCGCGAAAATTCCCAAAGGCGTTCTGTTAATTGGTCCTCCCGGAACCGGAAAAACATTACTCGCCAAAGCGATCGCCGGGGAAGCCGGGGTTCCCTTCTTCAGCATCTCCGGAAGTGAATTTGTGGAAATGTTCGTCGGCGTTGGTGCATCCCGCGTCCGCGA
>NZ_JAMPKD010000035.1:0-52717 GCF_039961915.1 Trichocoleus sp. DQ-A2 | reverse complement strand
AACTTAATTGAAATCTTATGGAAGTTTATGAAATATGAATGGATAGAGATAGAGGCTTATCGGGACTGGAAAAGTTTAGTAAAGTATGTCAAAAATGTGCTAAAAAAAGTCGGAACCGAATATGTAATTAATTTTGCTTAAGCACTTAAAAAGCCACCCAAACTTTCAAGAAATAGTTTTTTCATAAATATAAAAATAAAAAGGCAGTGCTAGCTTTAACTTATTCCAATTCCAATTTCCATCATCTGAGGTTCTACGATAAACTTAACTTCAAGGTTAGTGAGTAAGAGTGCAGTAGCGATCGCGTCTATCCTTACTCTAATTGCAAACTGATACAAAAGCCTAGGAGTGCAGTTAATAAAAGTAACGATGTCATGCGATCGCGCTCATCTCCACCAAAGCAAACGCAAACATCTATACATGAAGGGGAAGCGATCGCACTTTTAATTAAATAATGCAACCGCTCTTCTCCTCAAAAACTACACTCGCAAATAACTACATCCTAAAATTAACTAACAACTATTAGCTCAAACAAATTTCCATTGCTTTATTCACTTAAGTATAACGCTATTGTCATGTACTAATTTGATTTGATAATAGCCATGAAATCCCTTATTTTTTAGGCTATGACTTAGATATTAATACAACCTAATAAAACCAAATTTTCAAATAACTAAACGGCTGGCAAAAAAGTTTCTTTTACACCCAAACTCTAGTATGTATTTAATACAGCATTAACAAAAAAATCTAGTTGGCTGGATTAATTTTCTTATATTTCTAGTTTAGTGTCAATATGGAAGTAAATACTCACAAATTTATATCACTCAATCCTCTAATAAACTTATCCCAAAGTGCTTGCTCACCTTAATACCTAAACAAATAATTAATAAAGAAACTAAAATATTAATTAGAATTTCTTTTGTTGAACCAAAGGGTAAGGATTGTAGATAAATAGTACATTTTGATAAGTCATTTCCTACACATAATGCTAAAGGAAATAAGAGGAATACTCCGTTTACAATTAAGATCCATAAAGATATTTTAAAACTAACTTTTAACCAATATACAGCAACATCCTGTGCAATTTTATTCAAGACTATCACTCGCAAGCGCCTTCCTTTTGCGCTCCTCATGTTTTTTTCATTAAGAAGGTTCCATGTCCGTACACAAAAAGTAATTAGGCGTGGAATTATTAAAATAGCTAATATTATTAATCCTGCTCTACTTGTAGCAAAACCTTGCAATACTTCCCAATAACTAGAATAACATCTTCTGCTAGGCAACAAATAGGTGGGAAAGGTTGACCCATTTCTACAAGAAATTACTTCAAAAGTGACCAGGCATAAAACTATTATTGTTACCGTACCAGAAACTATTCCTGTGACAGCAACAGACAAAGAATAAGAAATTCTGGTAAGTATCTTAAAAAAATTCATTGCTTCCAGAATACTTTTCAGTAAAGGGGCGATCGCTCTCAAAATCCAAAACGTTTATGCTTGATGCTGTGCTAGGCAAGTCGCTAGCTCGATTTCATCCGAAAAGTCTAATAAAGTTTCGCTTAATTCATCGAGAGCAGTTGCGGATAAGCTGTTGATTATTGATTGTAAATCGGGGGCGATCGCTCCTGATTTTTGAGACTAGCAGCCAGCTTTTAGGGCTGGCTGCTAAATGGTTAATGACTAACTGCTGAATTACGCACCGACTGCTTCTTTAGCTGCATACATCACTTCTAAAGTGATGACGTTGAAACCGCGATCGCGTGCAAATTTCTCAGTGTTGCGCTTCACTTTACCGCGCACAAAACCGGGAACTTTGTTCAGTTCTGCTTGCGCTTCCTTGTTCCAACCGAGGTCGGAATCAGCAGAAATCCCCTTAGTAATTACTTCCTTGGTGTCGTGTCCGCCGAAGATTTCCAAGAGGTGATCTTCCATTCCCAAAGTGAAGGAATTGTAGATCAAATCTGTAATTTGGTTCGTACCTTCGTAACCGCAGAATGGCTTGTAACCAATGGGGAAATTCTGAACGTGAATCGGTGCTGCAATGACGCCGCAGGGAATATTTAGACGCTTACCGACGTGACGTTCCATTTGGGTACCGAAGATGGCAGAAGGTTCCACACGAGCGATCGCATCCCCAATTTGACCGTGGTCTTCGGTGACGATCACTTCATCGCAGTATTCGCCTACCTGCTCTTTGAACCACTCAGCATCGTACTTGCAGTATGTTCCCGCCCAAACAACGTGAATCCCCATTTCTCTTGACAGAATTTTCGTGATGGCGGCGGCGTGAGTGCTGTCGCCAAACACCACAGCTTTCTTCCCTGTCAAGTTTTGGCAGTCAATAGAACGGGAGAACCAAGCGGCTTGAGAAACGTGCAAAGTTTGCTCGTTGATGTAGTCTTCGTAGTTAACATCTGCGCCTTGAGCGTTAATGATTTCCTGAATTTTGCGGATGCAACGTGCAGTTTCCACCACACCCATCGGCGTAATGTCTACAAAAGGCATCCCAAATTCTTTCTCCAGATACTGAGCTGCCATTGGCCCGATTTCGCGGTAAGGAACCAGGTTAAACCAAGCCTTTGGCAAATTCTTGAGGTTGTGAACTGATGCGCCTTCGGGAATTACTTCGTTGACTTGAATCCCCAAGTCAGCCATCAACCGCTTCAACTCGGTGCAGTCGTGGTGATTGTGAAATCCGAGGCTGGAAATTCCGAGAATGTTAACCGAGGGCTTTTCAGTTTTGCCTTCGGGTAAATCGCCTTTTTTCCGGGCTTTCTCGATGTAAAGCTGGACAATTTGCCGCAGGGTAATGTCGGCTGCTTGCAGTTCATTGACGCGGTAGTGGTTCACGTCCGCCAGCATCACGTCTGACTTGGTTTCTATGGAAGCTCGTTCTACGAAGTTTTCCAGGTCTTCTTGGAGAATGCTGCTGGTACAGGTAGGAGTTAAAACAATTAGGTCTGGATGTTCCTCAACGTCTTTGCGGGTGATATTGTCCACCACCTTTTCTTGGGAACCACGCGCCAAAACGTTCCGGTCAACGGAACTGATGGTAACTGGGGTGAAGTTGCGATCGCGCTCTAGCATCGAGCGCATGACGTTAAAGTAGTCATCGCCAATTGGCGCGTGCATAATGGCGTGGACGTTCTTAAAGGAACTGGAGACCCGCAGAGTACCAATGTGCGCGGGACCTGCATACATCCAGTAAGCCAATTTCATAGAGTTCTCCCTTCGTGCTGATGACTATCTATCTATCTGGAATGAGCTGAAACAGTTGATTTCAAAGGCTAATTGTCTCAGATTGTCTCAAACATCCACCAACCCCGATCTCATGAGCGGTTAGGGTTCTGGTGAACTGGCAAAAGTGCCTGGAATGCCCTTCATCTATATAATCCAGGCTGGTATAAGAGCGATCGCACTCTCGTCGATCTGAAACGATTCTTAATTTTTAGGGATATTCCTTTATTTAATGGGTCGAGGAACTCAATGCTTTGCGCTGTGCATCTAGCAGTTCTTGAATCCCTTTTTCGGCTAAATCTAAGATTTGATTGAGCTGAGTCCGGTTAAAGGTGCCTTCCTCAGCCGTTCCTTGAACTTCAATGATGTTCAATTGGTCATCCATCACTACGTTGAAATCCACCTCAGCCGCCACATCCTCAACGTAATTCAAATCTAAAACTGGCTCTCCCTGCAACAGTCCTACCGAAACTGCGGCAATTTGATGGCGAATTGGCGATCGCGTCAACTCTCCATGCTCTATCAGCTTTTCTATCGCGTCTGCAAGTGCCACAAACCCGCCGAAAATCGATGTTGTGCGGGTTCCGGCATCCGCTTGTAAAACATCGGCATCTATCGTTATCGTGCGTTCTCCGAGTGCCTCTAAATCCAGCGACGCCCGCAAGCTGCGCCCAATCAATCGCTGAATCTCTTGCGTGCGTCCAGACAGCTTCATAAATTCCCGTTCTTGGCGTTGGGGTGTCGCACCAGGTAGCATCCGATATTCAGCCGTTAGCCACCCTTTGCCGGTGCCTTCTAAAAACCTGGGGACACCTTTTTGAATCGTCGCACTACAGAGAACATGAGTGTCGCCGCAGCTTGTTAGAACCGAACCCGCGGCAAATCGGGTGAACATTCGTTCAAATCGAACCGGACGCAGTTGGTAAAATTGCCGACCATCAGGACGCAGCCAAGACATCGCACTTGCCTCAAAATTCTTGATTAGGATACAGCAGTTACCAGTCAATTTAAGTTAATTAATCTGTTGAATTTTAACAATCAACGATGATTTATTTAGGAACGACTCACTGCTATAGCTTTCGGCTAAGGCGGCGAGTCGTTTGCTATCATTTTCGTTCTGCGATTCGCAGTTTAGCGGAGCGAGAGCGAGGATTATTTTCCAGTTCATCGTCTTGCGGTGTAATCGGTTTTTTGGTTAACACCTGCAATATCGGCAATTCTCTGAAACCATGCTTTACCAAGCGATCTTCTAAACTGTGAAAACTGATGATGCCAATCCTACCGCCTGGTTTGAGCCAGGTGGGTGCTTGATTGAGGAAAGTTTCTAGAGACTTTAACTCATCGTTGACGACAATTCGGAGCGCTTGAAATACCCGTGTGGCAGGGTGAATTCTGCCGTAGCGGTACTGACGGGGAACGCTATACGCGATCGCCTCTGCTAACTCAGTTGTTGTCTGAAATGGACGCTTTTCTACAATCGCCCTAGCAATCCGTCGTGACAGTCTCTCTTCCCCATATTTAAAGAAAATATCTGCCAGTTCTGCTTCTTTCCAGTGATTAATGACTTCTGCGGCGGTCAGCGATTGCTGCTGATTCATTCGCATATCTAAGTCAGCTTGGTGTCGAAAACTAAAGCCTCGCTCTGGAACATCGAACTGAGCAGAACTCACGCCTAAATCCGCAATAATTCCGTCAAATGTTAGACCATTCGGTTGATATTTGGTGAAATTGCCATGCCAAAATTGGATGCGTTCCCCAAAATCGTGCAATTGGGTTTTAGCCGCAGCGATCGCTTGTTCATCCTGGTCAATCGCCGTCACCCGCACATCCGGTGCGGCTTCCAGCATTAACCGGCTGTGTCCGCCGCCCCCCACCGTCGCATCCAGGTAATGTCCCCCCGGACGGATTGCCAACCCGGCAATTAACTCCCGACTCAGTACCGACAGATGAAAAAATGCCGGTGCTTCCGTCTGATTCGTCAAACTCTTGTCAATTTCATCCATCAAAAAAACTTAGCGACGATAAATAGGCGCACCCTCTATTTTGCCTATAATTTTTCCGATTTTCTGGTTATACCCATGCTTATCGTTACAGGAGCAGGACATAAGCTTGAGCTGGAAGCTGGATTTCCGAGACCAGTTTATTCAGAGTGGAAATTTATCGCCGTTGCTAATTGTCGAGCGCTCTTGCCTTGCTTTCAATAGTAGCTGGTAGTGATTTTGGGCACGCTTTTGGTAAACGTTTGCCGCCTGGATTTGCCCTTGTTTGAGAAAAGCGCCAATTAACTCGCACCCTGAAAGGAGCTGGTCTGCATTGATAGCGATCGCCTTCTCAATTTAATCGCTGAGGAATCAAGCTCTTGTTGAAGACGATCGAAATCGCAGAAAAACCAAGCTGTACCGCCGTCAATTTCCGAATCTGCTAGTCATGTCAAGCTGCCTATTCTACTTGTAAACCCAATGTCCCCATCGCGTATGACGTCGCCTTGTTCGCTAAATCAGGCCCCGCTTTTTCGGGTGAACCAGCATCGAAGGGTGGGGCTGGATTGTACTCCATCAAGAGTTGAGCGATCTTGGCGGCTTCCTCACCACAAAGCGCTTTAGCAACCACGAGACCAAAATCAATGCCTGCTGTCACCCCTCCCCCCGTCATGCGATTTCGGTCAATGACGACTCGCTCTGTTCCGACTTCAACCCCCAACGCGGCTAGGTGTTCCCGCATCATCCAGTGAGTCGCCGCTCGATAGCCTTGCAGCAGTCCTGCCTTCGCCAAAAACATAGACCCGCCGCACACAGAGGTAATAAACTTTGCAGTGCTTCCTTCCCGACGCAGAAATCCAAGGATCTCTGGATCGTCTATGAGTGCCATCTGTTTTAAGCCGCCGCCCACACAGAGCACATCCAAGGGCGGGCAACGGTCAAAGGTGGTATCTGGCAAAATCATCATGCCGTCATCGGTTTCGATCGGGTCTAGCGTTTTCCAGATTCGATGAATCTGGACATTGGGAAGCGCACTAAAAACTTGCTGGGGTCCCACAATATCAAGTGCGGTCATGCCGGGATAGATAACCAAACCAATAATGTGCTTTTGCGAGTCAGTCATACATCAATCCTACTAATCGGGCTTGCAATGAAATCTATCCTTATACTAGGAATGGCAAACCACCGCGCCTAGTCCTCGATTGAGTACTCTTTAAGGCACAACACCCAATCCAAGATGATTTCCTTGCAGCTTTTATTTGAAGCCATCAGTCAGGTAAAAGAGGAACAAGACCTGCGATCGCAACTCGTGCCAAAAATTGGTGAGTACTTTGCTGCCAAGCGTTCGGGAATTTTTTTCTTCGACCAGCTTTTAGGCGACCGCAAGTTTCAAAAAGTGCTGAATGTTGTCTTATCCATTGAACATAATCCTGTGGCGCGTTACATAGCAGAGCGCCATACGCCTGTCCATGAAGGATTAGTGACATCCCCAAAAGCCTGGGCAATCATTTGTCCTCGTCCCGATCATTGGCACGTGATGGCAGGACCAATTATCGATCGGGGTCAATTAATGGGCTCAGTGGGTTGCACCCGTGAAAAATCAATGCCTGCCTTTGATGCCCAAGATATCGCTGATTTGAGTGCCATTTGTTTACATCTATCGGTTTGGATCGCCAGCGTGCGATTCGCGCCAAGCACAGTTAAAGACCCGATTTTGGAACCTCAGCACCAACCGTTGAACACCCATCGCTTAACGTCTCGTGAGTTGGAAATTGCCAACTTGGTGGCGCTGGGTCGAACCAACACAGAAATCGGAACTGAACTCTGGATTACCGAGAATTCTGTCAAGCAGGCTTTGAAGCGAATGTTCCGTAAGCTTGAGGTTTCGTCTCGTACAGAAATGGTTGCACAGCTTTTTGCGACACAACACGCTTTTCCAAGTGCAAAGCCATCTCCATCCAACTTGGCGCTGAACGCTCACCAATAACCTTTGGCGGCGTTGCCTAAATGATTACGATTTCAGCAACGCCGGATTCTCTACGTTGTGCCAAAATTCCCCTTGGTTAAATGCAGCTCGAATTCCGACGTATCCTGCGGACAAAGCTCCATATAATTAAGGAAGCGAAACAAAAATCAACACTCAGTAGTAAACAGACAGTGCCAGTCGGAGTGATTTTGGCGTGTTTACGAAATTTCAGGTGCGGCTGCCCAAATCGGCTTCAAGGAGAGATGGCTGAACTATGGCAAAGATAGAAACTAGAACAGAACCGATGGTGCTGAACATGGGTCCGCACCATCCCTCCATGCACGGAGTGCTGCGACTCATCGTTACCCTGGATGGGGAAGATGTCGTGGATTGCGAACCCGTGATCGGCTACCTGCATCGCGGCATGGAAAAAATTGCCGAAAACCGCACCAACATCATGTACGTCCCCTACGTCAGCCGGTGGGACTATGCAGCGGGAATGTTTAACGAGGCTGTCACCGTTAATGCGCCGGAAAAACTAGCCGGTATCTCAGTTCCCAAACGCGCCAGCTACATCCGCGTCATCATGCTGGAATTGAACCGTATCGCCAATCACTTGCTGTGGTTAGGACCATTTTTGGCTGATACGGGCGCTCAGACTCCCTTCTTTTATATCTTCCGCGAACGGGAGATGATTTATGACCTGTGGGAAGCCGCCACTGGTTATCGGATGGTGAATAACAACTACTTCCGCATTGGGGGAGTTGCCGTTGATTTGCCCTACGGGTGGGTTGACAAGTGCTTAGACTTTTGCGACTACTTCCTGCCAAAAGTTGACGAATACGAGCGCTTGATTACAGACAACCCCATCTTCCGCCGTCGCGTGGAAGGCGTGGGCACCATCAGCCGCGAAGAAGCGATCAACTGGGGACTTTCTGGCCCGATGCTGCGGGGTTCTGGCGTCAAGTGGGACTTGCGGAAAGTTGACCACTACGAATGTTACGACGACTTCGACTGGCAAGTGCATACGGAAACTGGCGGTGATTGTTTTGCCCGCTACTTGGTGCGGATTCGAGAGATGCGCGAATCTGTCAAGATTATTTACCAAGCTATCAAAGCACTCCCCGGTGGTCCTTACGAGAACTTGGAAGCCAAGCGTATGGCAGAAGGGCCAAAATCCGAATGGAATGGCTTTGACTACCAGTACATTGGTAAGAAAATCGCTCCCACTTTTAAAATTCCTAAGGGCGAACATTACGTCCGTGTCGAGAGTGGGAAAGGTGAGCTAGGAATCTATATTATTGGCGATGATAATGTCTTCCCTTGGCGTTGGAAGATTCGTGCAGCCGATTTCAACAACCTGCAAATCCTCCCTAGTCTTCTCAAGGGTGTAAAACTCGCTGATATTGTGGTGATTTTGGGTAGCATCGATATCATCATGGGTTCTGTAGACCGCTAAAAAAGCAAAAGGCAAAAGGCAAAATTAGGGTAGGAAATCCCTGCCTAAAACGTCTGAAACTTAAAAAGTAGCAGCGGATAGGTAGCGAATGTAACTGAATCGATTGTCGGTTAAAGGAGATAGTTTAACTGTTTCCCAAACTGAGCAAATATTCATTACAGTCGTTACATTTCGTTGCTACTTTTTTGTTGAGGTTTGTTAATGACTATTCCTGAAATTACTCAAATACTTTTGGCTGCTAAAAAAGAAAAAGGGCTAAGTTTTGCTGATTTAGAAAAGGTTGTTGGACGCGACGAAGTCTGGATTGCAGCAGTAATTTATCGTCAAGCAAGTGCTTCTGAAGACGAGGCAAGCAAGCTTATCTTTGCCTTAGAAGTTGACCAAAATTATGTTAAAGAACTAACAGAATACCCGTTAAAAGGATTGGGGCCAGTTGTTCCTACTGACCCTCTGATTTATCGCTTTTATGAAATCATGCAAGTGTATGGAATGCCGCTAAAAAGCGTCATTCACGATAAGTTTGGGGACGGGATTATGAGCGCGATTGACTTTACTCTGGATGTGGAAAAAGAAGAAGATCCCAAAGGCGATCGCGTAAAAATTATTATGTCGGGCAAGTTCCTCTCCTACAAAAAGTGGTAGCTCGTTGGTAGGGTTGGGAGCGATCGCCTTCTGGATGGGACTCTGGAAAGCGCGATCGCTTACCTGTTAAACTCCTAAGGAGTTTTTTTGGAGAGAACTGTGGCGAACCAACCTAATGCCGTAGAGTGGACACCCGAAGCTGAAGCCAAGTTGAAAGAAATTCCCTTTTTTGTCCGTCCCGCCGCTCGGAAAAAGATCGAAAAATTTGCACAAGAAGCAGGGCAAAAAATAATAACGGTGGAAGTTTATCAGCAAGCTAAACAACAGTTTGGGCAGTAGCAGAATTCGCCCGAAAGTTTAAGGGCGATCGTATTTTCGGTTGAGAGCGCGATCGCGTTGTGTCTCAGTTTTCCCTCAAGTATCGCAGTCGTAAATGATTCGTGAAGACGAGATACCCGACTTCGAGAGAGAAGTCGGGTATCTGAAGAGCCGGGGCGCAACTCAAATAGGATTGCTATATCAGGCGATACACACCCAGTTGAACGTTTAAAACCCGCTATAGTTGAGCGTTGGATTGGGTGTAGTTGAAAATCCTGTGTCCGGCAAGCTGGTGGTGCCGGGAGTCGTGATTAACCCGCCAGAATTGCTTGTACTAGGAGTGATGGGATAGCTACTCGGCAAGCTGGTGGTGCCGGGAGTCGTGATTAACCCGCCAGAATTGCTTGTACTGGGAGTGGTGGGATAGCTACTCGGCAAGCTGGTGGTGCCAGGAGTCGTGATTAACCCGCCAGAATTGCTTGTACTGGGAGTGGTGGGATAGCTACTCGGTAAGCTGGTGGTGCCGGGAGTCGTTATCGTCCCATCTGGCAAGGTTGTATTACCCAGGGGGGCGGGAGACTGATTTGGTTGGGTTGTAGCATCCGGCTGGGTTGTATAGACTCCGAACATCGTTGTCGGATCGGCGGTCGTTGTAGACTGTTTTGCCTTGGTCTTTTTGGGTGAAGAACGCCCAGCCGTACCAGTCTCCTCAGAAGCAGTTTCCTTGAGAGTAGAGTTTTGATTGAGTTGGGACATGACTGGAATACTGACCAAATAACAGATTCCTAGAAATCCAGCGATGCCAACAAAACCTTTGACTAAATTTTGCCCCGCCGATGACTTTTCTGATTTTGATCTTGTTCGTGGATTCATGGGTGCTTCCTAAATTGAGTAGAGTACCCGCATGGTGAACAAACCTCTCACAACCCCGTAAATATACTTATAGGCTCCCCCTACACTTTAAGGAGTCTCCAAGGAGAAGTGCTATAAAATCAGGGCTATCTTTATCAATCCTTTAAATAAATCGGTTATTCTCGCCCGATCGTAAAGCTTCTGTGAAGTGCCTGTGAAGCGATCGCAGCACGTAAAAAGCCGGGAAATTTACTTCCGGCTTAAAGCTAAAGTAAGCTAAAGCTTTCTGGTCAGCCGCTGGTTGACTGACAAAATTCAAGAAGCAAAACCTGCAAGACTCTCCAAAACTCTTGAAACCCAACCTACACGGAAAGATTTTTCAATCAGATAGCGATCTCATCCTCAGCTCTACTCTACTCGCAACTTTTACTCCAATTCTTTAGTTTCTCTGTAGCGAACTCGCGCACCTTCTGGTCTGGGTCATTGAGAGAGCGATCGCGCAACAGAGTTAAAGCCTGGGGATGGTTAGCATAATTTTTGATAATTCCCTCAAGTGCAGTTTGCCGAGGGTTGTATTGCCTGTCTTCCTTACGCTCAAAGGGGTCGTTCAGGGTGCGATCGCACAAAAATGCAAACATCCCAGGTTCATCTTTCCAACCACGGGTTAATGCTTGCACCGCCGCACATCGCACATACTCACTGCCATCTGCTTGCGCCCGTTGTTTGAGGATAGGTAAGGTATCCGGGTGATCTTTCCAACCACGGGCTAATTCTTCCACCACCACATATCGCACATCCTCACTGCCATCTGCTTGCGCCCGTTGTTTGAGTATGGGTAAGGTATCCGGGTGATCTTCCCAACCACGGGCTAATTCATGCACCGCTGTAACTCGCACATCCCAATTGTCATCCGCTTGCGCCCGTTGTTTAAGCATGGGTAAGGTATCTGAGTCATCTTTCCAACCACGGGCTAATTCATGCATCGCTGCAACTCGCACTTCCGGATCGTTATCCGCTTGCGCCCGTTGTTTGAGCCAAGCTAAGGTATCCAGGTGATCTTTCCAACCACGGGCTAATTCATGCACCGCCACATATCGCACTTCCGGATCGTTATCCGCTTGCGCCCGTTGTTTGAGCCAAGCTAAGGTATCCGGATGATCTTTCCAAGTTGTGGCGACAGATGAAATGGCTTGAGTGCGAATTTCCCTAACTAAGCGTGCCTCATCTCCATAGGATTTGTAATAGTAAGGGAGGTCATACTGAGTTAAGCCCTTCATCTGATTGAGGAGTTGGTCAGATGTTGGTGCAATCAACGAGCGATTCCTCACTTCTAAAAGGCACTCGGCTGCTAAAAATAAATTGATAAACTTTTCATTATCGCCTTTTTGCGCCATCAGATAATCTAGAATTTCGCCTGCGAATTTTGTATCAATCATTCCCGTAACTAGGCGCAGTAATTCATGCCAAGACTCATCTTGCCAATGCTTGCCAAAAACCTCAGTTTTCAACTGCTCCAATGAAAGACTGCGTTCCTTCTCAAATTGCCAAACAAACTCACTAGCACAAAAGTATTCCAAAAATGTCCGATGCACAAAGGCATAGTAATCAGCACCCAAGAAGCACAAAATAAAGTTACGATGTCGCAGTTGCTCAATTAGTACCCTAGCAACCGTTCTCGCTTGCTCAACTTCTATAGTTTTCAGATAACCAGTCAATATCTTTTCTAAATCATCTGCACTAATCAAGTTGCCAGCCAAACCTTTTTCACTAGCTTGCATGTGGTAGGCTACCTGACGCAGTATCGCCTGCTTATCTTTATAGTCAATCGTTACCGAATCTACCCTCGGATTTTCTAACGATTTCTGCTCCACATCCCATTGATGCAGCAGTAACCGGGAGGATTGGTTGTAGAGTTCTGGTCTATCTCTTGGCAATTCTTGATTGCGGTTTAAAATCGCCATCATTGTCAGCAACAGAGGATTTCCCGCCAGTTCTCCAATTGCGGAAGAAGTCTCAATTGCCCTTTGCAGTCGCTCCCGCTTTCTAACTTTATCAGCCTCATCAGTGAACGTTAATTCATGCCATCGGTTAATAAAATCCTGAATTTGGTCTGACTCTAAATCTTGCAGCATGAAGGGACGAAACTGGGCATCTCGCAACCGTTGCGGTTTGTAGCCAATAATGCGGGAAGTGACAATTACCCGCGCCTTTGGATAATCATTTGTAAAGCGATGAATATCAGTAATAACCTCCTCCCGTTTCGCTGGATCGAACACCTCATCTAACCCATCAAACATCACCAAAACCTTGCCAGCTTTTAGTCGTCCGTGGAGTTCATGCTGATTGAGGCGACAGACAATTCCACAGCCCTTATGAAAGAACTCCAGAAAATCTTTGCACTCTCCAGAGTCCCGATTGCGAATATAAGTCCGCAATTCAATCAGCAACGGAATCGGCTGTTCAATAATAGTATTGAGAGGCGTTCTCGCCCAATTCAACGCGATGTATTGCAACAACGTAGATTTTCCCGAACCCGGATCGCCCAAAATTACAATATAAGGATAAGTTTGAGAGTCATTAACAATATCCAGAACTGAGCAAATTGGCTGTTGATAATAAACCTCTTTGTATCGTTCCCACTCCTGGGGGTCAACATCTACTTCGAGTTGGTTACTCTCCCTTAGCCGTTTTTGATGCTCTTTAGGAATCTCGTAAACTTGGGGTAAATATTCCTGGCACTCTCGCACATTTTGTGCTAGAAAAATTTGCCATACTTTGAGTTTTTCTCGATAGTCGTAAACACTCGTATCTAAACTATCTAAATTAAGATTGCCGTATCGCTCTTGTAGTCCTTCCTGATATCGCTGTAAGTCAAATTCAGTAGGAATTCCAGCAATTTCTTTAGTGTTTCGTTGAATAGCTTCTATGTTTTTTGAGTCAAAGATAGCGCGTAAATCATCCGACTCCCGGATGATGGCTTTAACCTTTTTAAGATAAAGCTTACCAATCCGTCCCCAATCAAAATCTTCTGGTAAAGATAACAAATCAAGGCGATACCAAATTTTAGATAATTCCTTAGTATCTATCGCTTGACAGTCATATTGAAAACCACTGCCTAGTATTTTTTTCACTGAAGCATCGTTAATAAATTTGTTTAACGATTCAGTGTATGGTTTCAATTGTTCCTCAGAAAGGTCAGCGCTTTCTAATTCTTGCTGCACCAATTGCAAAAATTCCTTCAGAGCTTTACCCGCTGCCTTTTGCAGGGTATCTTTCTGGAATAATCGCGTAAAATCCTTGATGCTGTCTTTGAAAAAATCTTTAACGTAATCCTCTAAAGCTCCTTTGGCTAAGGGAGTCAACACCTCTGTAAACACAAATCCCGCAACAGTATGAACTCCCCAGACCAATAACCAATCCACCATAATCCTCGCACCTACTGAATTCCGTAGACTACGAGTATAACCAGTGTGTTGGCGCGATCGCTTTCAGCGTGCGAGTCTCGAAAGAGCGATCGCGACCACCCATTAGTATGGAGTTGATATCAGATAATTTTGATGCCCAGAGGTTTTTTATGAAAGAAAGCACCATCAACAAACAAGCGAATATCTCTGCTGAGTCTCCCTTATGGGAAGAACTTGCTGATGAAGCCGCCGCTACCTGCGTCGGGGGAACTGCGCTGACGGATCTTTTCGGCGAATTGGATAATGCGATCGCCACATCGCCTTTTTCAGAAGAAGGTAGCCAGTTTGTTGAGGAAAATAGCGGGACGATTCAAGACATCTTCCAAGGTTGGATCAATTATATTGACCTGATTAACAGCCTGGGTTAAAGTCTCTAGCACTCTAGCAATTCTCTATGGGATGGAGTACATAGCCCCACCCCTGCCCCTCCTACAAAGGTCGAGCCATTCAATATTGCCCCTCTCCACGAATGTCGAGCCACTCAATATTGCCCCTCTCCGTTCACGGAGAGGGGTTGGGGGTGAGGTTCCGAATTCCCCTCTCCTACGGCTCTACATAAAATCGCGGGGGTCCGTTACATATCCAGTCAACGCCGAAGCCGCAGCCGTATAAGGCGACGCCAGATAAATCCCCGCCTCTTTATTCCCCATCCGTCCGGGGAAATTGCGGTTAGTCGTAGAAACGCAAATTTCCGGCTCATTCAGACGCCCGAAAGTATCTTTCGGACCACCCAAACAAGCCGCGCAGGAAGGTGCCGCAGGCTCAATGCAACCAGCCGCCAAGAAAATCTCAGACAAAGTTTGCCCTTCGTACTTCTGGGTGAATAAGTCTTCGTAGACTTTCTGCGTTGCCGGTACCAAATAAGTAGGAACTTTCACCTGCTGTCCCTTAAGAATGCGGGCAGCGTACATAAAATCTGAGGTTTTGCCGCCAGTGCAGGAACCGATATAAACTCGGTCAATCTTGACATCCCGGCATTCCCGCGCCAAAGCACGATTATCTGGAGAATGGGGCTTCGCGACGACCGGCTCTAACTTAGAGACATCATAATGCCGATCCGAGTAGAAACGAGCATCAACATCCGTATAAACTGGCTCGAAAGGCTTATCCGTCCGGGCGCGCACGTACTCAAACGTCGTCTCATCCGGGGCGACAGTGCCATTTTTGCCACCCGCCTCAATCGCCATATTACACAGCGTCATCCGGTCTTCCATCGACAGACCGTTAATGGTAGTACCGGCAAATTCCAGCGCCCGATACGTGGCTCCAGCAACACCAATATCTCCAATGATTTGTAAGATCAGGTCTTTTGCCAACAGGTAATTTGGCATCTCGCCCTCAAAGACAAAGCGCATCGTCGCCGGGACTTTAATCAACAGCTTGCCGGTGCCCATAATGAAACCAGCGTCTGTGTTGCCGATGCCAGTGGCAAACTGACCAAAAGCGCCTGCGTTACAGGTATGGGAATCGGTACCAAACAGCACTTCACCAGGACGGGTGTGACCTTCTTGTGCTAGGGCAATGTGACAAACACCTTTGTAATCTGGATTGGCTTTAAAGTCGGCTCGGTCGGTGATGTCGTAGAAATATTTAATGTCTTGCTCTTTGGCAAAGTCGCGCAGAATATCAACGTTGCGGTTAGCGCGTTCGTCGGCAGTAAAAATGTAATGGTCTGGAATCAAAACAATCTTTTCTTTGTCCCAGACTTTGGCATCAGCGCCAAATTCGCGCTTGAACACCCCGATTGTACCGGGACCACAAACGTCATGGGTCATTAACAAATCAACGTTAACCCAAATATTCTCCGCCGGTTCGACAATAGCCCGACCGGAGGCACGAGCCAAGATTTTTTCGGTGAGAGTCATCCCCATAGCTATTTTCCTCTTCCTTGCAAAGACGCGATCGCTTTTATTTGATAATGCCTATTTTCTCCAGCCCTCTGTCATTCTATAACAATGTATTTCAGACAACTAATACTAAGGATAGATGTGGGCTGGATACCTGAAATGTTTGACTCTCAACCTTGTCCACGATTTAACTACTCAAATTTATCAGGCAAAACTAAAAATAAGGGTTCAACGTTACTGGAGATAAATCTGAAGATAAATATAAATATTAAAAACGCTTGTAGATTCATCAATCTACATTTATATCCCTAAATATTAATCACTGATTTTTCTGGCGTTGTTAGTAAGGAATAATGGGTAATTGGTATAGGTAAAAACTTTTCAGTTCTAGAGACGCCATTATCGCCTCTAAATTTTGAATTCAAGAGCTTTCTTCAACTCAAAACACTCATTACCCATTACCCATTAACCATTACCACTTCAACAGATTAAACTGCTCCATGTCCACCGTCTCGCGGTTGCGATAGATTGACAGCACAATCGCCAAACCCACAGCGGCTTCAGCAGCTGCAACAGTAATCACAAAGACGGAAAAAACCTGACCTTTAATTTCTTGAGGATCGAGAAAATTTGAAAAGGCCATTAAATTCAGGTTGACAGAATTCAGCAGCAATTCAATCGACATCAGCACGCGAACAGCATTACGGCTGGTAATCAAGCCATAGATACCGATGCAGAAGAGGGCAGCGGCTAGCAGTAGAAAATACTGAAGTTCTAGGTGCATGAGTTTTCTTGGTTTCTAGGTGTTGGTATCTGCGGGGAGTTTACCGCTTTCGGAGCCGACCGTCAAAAGTTCGCGAGGACGTTCCGGCAACGTTAAAGAGGTTGGTTGAGTTAGCTGAGGTGAAATTTCTTCTGGAATATACTCACGACGTGCCAGAACAATTGCGCCCACCATTGCCATCAACAACAACACAGATGCCAACTCAAAGGGTAGCAAAAAGTCACTGAAGAAATGCAGACCAATCTGCACAATGCTACTTTCAATGGGAGTGGTCAAGACCGCTAAAGTCCAGGGAGTTCTGATCACCATCGTACCCAGAAGCCCAAATAAGCCGATACAGACCAAAGCCGTTGATGCTTGGCGAATCCAGCGATTGCGAATGGGTGCAAAATCTTCCCGCTTGTTTACCAGCATGATGGCAAACAAAATCAGGACGTTAATCGCTCCAACATAAATGAGAACCTGCGCCGCCGCTACAAAGTCTGCATTGAGAAGAAGATACAGCCCAGCGATGCTGACAAAAACTCCACCCAGTAAGAAGGCTGAGTAGACAATATTAGTAAACAGCACCACTCCTAAAGCTGAGCCAATCATCATCAGCGACAGCAGGCCAAACGAAACAATCTGAACGCCTTCAGCTAGATTCATTTTTGTCCTTTGTCAGTAGTCAATCGTTTATTTGTCATTCGTCATTCATCATTAGTTTTTTACAAGTGACTAATGACGAATGACAAATCACTTTTATTTTTCCGTTTGTTCCAGAATTTCCGCTGGAAGCTGACCGGGGCGACGGGAACCTTCTGGCAGGTCGTGCGGGTCCATGACGCCCTTGGGTAGGTAGACAAGTTCGCGCAGCGGCGTCACCATTGGGTCTTGCGTGACTTTGTACGGTAAACGACCCAGTGCCACGTTGTCAAAATTCAATTCGTGACGGTCGTAGGTGCTAAGCTCGTACTCTTCGGTCATTGACAGGCAATTGGTCGGGCAGTATTCCACGCAGTTGCCGCAAAAGATACAAACTCCGAAGTCGATGCTGTAGTGCTTGAGGAGTTTCTTTTTGCTTGCTTTGTCAAACTCCCAATCCACTACTGGCAGGTTGATGGGACAAACCCGCACGCAGACTTCGCAGGAAATGCACTTATCAAATTCAAAGTGAATTCGACCCCGGAAACGCTCGGAAGGAATGAGTTTTTCGTAGGGGTACTGCACGGTAATCGGACGCCGCCGCATATGGTCGAAGGTTACAGACAACCCTTGACCAATATATCGAGCCGCTTGGACGGTTTCTTTGGCGTAATCGCCAACTTGTTTGAGGAACTTAAGCATTGTTCTGTGTCTCTCTCTGATTAGAGAATCGGTTATTGGTGATTGTAGAAAAAGGTAATTTTTCCCACGACTTATTACCGATTACCGATTACCAATTACCCGCCAAAAGCAACGGGAAATGCTAATTTTAGGGCTGCGGTCAGTAGCAGGTTGACTAAAGACACTGGGAGCAGAAACTTCCACCCTAGATCGAGCAGTTGGTCAATGCGAACCCGTGGTACAGTCCAGCGCAGCAGAATCGCTATGAAAACGAGGAAGTAGGCTTTTAGGAGGGTCATGGTGATCCCCAGTGATGCATCAATCACCTGCAACCAGGGACTGGTTTCATTAACTCCTAGCCAGCCGCCTAACATTGAGAGGGGAATCGGAAATTCCCATCCGCCTAGATACAAGATTGCAACTAGCAGGGCAGAGAGGACGAGGTTGACGTAAGAGCCGATATAAAATAGACCGAATTTCATCCCGGCGTATTCGGTCTGATAACCGGCAACCAGTTCTTCTTCTGCTTCTGGCAGGTCAAAAGGGAGTCTTTCGCACTCTGCCAAAGCGGCAATCCAAAAGATGAGGAAACCTACGGGTTGCCGCCAGATGTTCCAGCTGAGGACGCCGTAGCCAGATTGCTGTTCTACGATGTCGATGGTGCTAAGACTGTTGGACATCATCGCGATCGCAAGTACGGAAAGCGCTAAGGGAATTTCGTAACTAATCGACTGCGCTGCCGCCCTTAAACCCCCTAGTAGGGAATACTTGTTGTTTGAAGAATAGCCGGACATCAGCAAGCCAATCGGCTGAATGCTGGAGAGGGCAATCCACAAAAAGACGCCCATTCCGACGTTAGAGATTACCAGGTTTTGCCCAAACGGCACAATCAGGAAGGACAAAAACACTGGGATGACAACGATGATTGGGCCTAGCGTGAATAGCAAGCGGTCGGTCTTGGCTGGGACAATATCTTCTTTGAAAACCAGCTTTAGACCATCGGCGACCGGCTGCAAAACACCCAGTGGTCCGGCGAATTCTGGTCCAATTCGCTGCTGAGCCGCAGCAGAAATCTTCCGCTCCAGCCAGACGACCACTAGCACCCCTACGGTAGCACCAATAATCATCAGAAACATCGGCAGCGGCATCCAAATGGCTTTGGCGGCACCTGCTGGGATGCCCAGATCCCTGAGGGATTGGATAAAAGTTCCTTGTAGGTCAATACCTGGGTTCATGTTTCCCGAACGAAGTAATTACTAGGACAATTCGAGACAAGATGTATCGAATCAATCTATCTGTTCTTTTGTGAAGATTTTTTTCAGCTACACAGCCTAGTATATCGTTGGAGCGCATCCAGCCCAGCGCAGCAAATAAGAAATTCTACTTATCCTTAAGTTAAAGTTTTCTGTGGTCAGGAAGAAGGGAGGCGCGATCGCTTGTTGTGGCGGGTGAAAGTGCGATCGCCTGTGTAATTATCACTGATACTGCTCGAACCAGACGGCTAAATCCGTCGGTGCCGTAAAATCCAACAGCGCCTCACCCAACTCCTCTAATTGAGCGATGGGTATCTGTTGAATCCGGCTCTTGCATCTGTTGGTCAACTGAGGCAACTAATCCCTACGAAGGTCAACCAATTAACAGTAAGCTTCCCCATCTACCCCGATTTTCGGAACCAGCGATCGCTCCTCCCATCTCTGCCACAAAAAAAGCGCGATCGCTTCTCTATACAATTTTTGTCGGAAGCGATCGCGTTTTTTCGGGTTCTAGATGACTATCGTTGTTCTATAGAAATGTAGCCAGCTTCGCGAGAACCTTTATAAATTTGAGTCGGACGATAGATGCGGTTTTCTCCTAACTGTTCCTTCCAGTGAGCCAGCCAACCAGCAACACGAGCGATCGCAAAGACGGGTGTAAACAAATCGGTAGGAATGCCCATCTTTCGGTAAACCAGACCCGAATAGAAATCTACGTTTGGGTAAATTCCTTTTTCACCTAATTTTTCCTCTACCGCCCGTTCCAACTCCACAGCAATGTCGTAATACTTATCGTGACCAAATTTCTCAAACAGTTGTTCTGCCAAGTTTTGGAGAATTGTCGCTCGCGGGTCTTTCACTTTGTAGACGCGATGACCGAAGCCCATAATTTTCGCTTTGCGCTGTAAGGCATCCTCTAGCCACGCGCCGACATTTTCCACTGAGCCAATTTCTTCTAACATGGTGATGACTTCTTCATTCGCCCCTCCATGCAATGGGCCTGCCAAAGTTCCCACCGCTGAGGCAACGACTGCGTAGGGGTCGGTCAGGGTTGAAGCCGTCACCCGTGCCGAGAAGGTAGAAGCGTTCATCGTATGTTCTGCATGAAGCGTCAAGCAGACATCGAAAATCCGCGCCGCGAGGGGGTCGGGTTCCCGCTCGTTCAGCATATACAAGAAGTTGGCAGAATAGTCCAAATCATCGCGAGGGCGCACGGGGTCGTTGCCTTTCCGCATCAGTTGGAACGCTGCCACCATTGTGGGAATTTTTGCTAGGAGGCGCACCACCGCTTCCCGAATGTAAGCAGGGTTATCTAAAGCGCGACGGGAGTAAAACAAACCCAAAGCAGCGGCAGAAGCTTGCAGCGCATCCATTGGATGCCCGGTTTCCGGAAAACACTTCATCATGTCCCGGATGCGATATTTGATCCGCCGATGATAGCGAATTTCACTTTCAAAGGCCTCAAGTTCTTCCTGCGTGGGGAGCGTACCCCAAATTAATAAATACGACGTTTCTAGGAAGGTACTCTTTTCTGCGAGGTCTTCGATGCGAATGCCGCGATATTCTAGTATTCCCTGTTTTCCATCGACATAGCTGATACTGGATTGGGCAGCGGGAATGCCTTCTAAACCTGGTTTATACTCGCAGACAGTCATGTTGCTACGGATTGGGTGAGGGGAACATACTCAAGTTACCTTACCAGAAACCGTTTTTGTAGTCGCTAGTTTTACCAGAATTTCTAAACGGGGATTACAACAGCCACTTGGGTGAGGAAAGCAAAAACATCTGGCTATGACCCACGGCAGACTGGGTTTCTGGAAGGCTTAATCCAATCATGCCTGCTTTTTTCAAAATTAGCGCTTCTTGGGTATCGCCCCACACCAAAATTTCTGCCCAATTTCCCAAGTTAGGTTGATGACCTACTAGGGCTAATTGAGATCCACCCGCTCGCCGCCATTCCTCTAACCATCTCAGCCAAGCTTGGATGCCACCCCCAGGAGCTAGGTCGATTGATTCTTCTAGATGGGGACACAAACCGGCGGCGACGAGAATTTTGGCGGTTTGGCGTGCCCTCACCAAGGGACTGGTGAGGATCAGGTCGAAGCGCACACCGATTTCATCCAGTCGTTTTGCTACTTTAGCGGTTTTCTTGCGTCCCTCATGGGTCAGCGATCGCGTTTCATCTTTGACGTCCTCAGATGGCTCGGCGGCGATTCCGTGGCGGATCAAATAAAGTTTCATAGGTTAATTGCTGATGGAAGAATGGAAGAGTCGCAATTTCCATTCTTCCACTCGCTTCTACTCCCCATGAAGCAGATGGTCTTTTGGGTTGACCAACCGAAGCAGCTTTTGCTTGATTTGGGTGTCAAAAACTTCCCATTTCATCTTGGCGTACTCAGAATTTTCATTGAAGCCGCCCAAGAACCCCATCGGAATTTCAAAGCCACCCGCGGAAAGTCGTCCGCCGCCAAAAAAGCGTCCTTGATTGTCTTGCCCAAAGGCTTCTTTGATAAACTCGTCAGGGTCGAGAGTCAGCTTGCTGGTTCTCAGGGAGCCAATTACGACTTCCAATTCTTCGTCTTCGTCGTGGACGATTCCGTAGACGACAGCCGTGTGGACGTTTTCTTCTGTCACGAGAAAGTCTGCCGCTTGGGGGATGGCATCCCGATCTTCATAGCGAAGATAACCAACACCAGCGATAGAGAAGTTATTTTGGACAGTGCGGTTGGTTAGCGATCGCTCGATTACATCCATCACCCGTTTTGAGCGATACGCCTGCAAGACTGCATTCAGCAGCTGGGCGTCATAAAAACGGCTGAGATACCCCGCAGCTAGAAAATCCTCTTCCTGAGCTTGCATCAGCCGGTTCGTGTCTGACCTCAGACCATGCATCAGTGCTGTCGCACATTTTACGTGTTCGCCAATACCGCTATCCAGCTTGAGCAACCCTCCTTGGAGGTACTGGGTTAAAATCGTCGCCGTTGCTCGTGTAGAAGGGCGAATATCCGTAAATTCAGCATGAAGTTCCGTCTGTATACTGTGATGGTCAATCACCACCGTAATCGGAATTCCTGCCTTTTGTACCCAAGGCAGCAATTGACAGGTAGTGCCCTGGTTATCAATCAGAACACAGCCCTGATACACCGACAAGTCCTTCTCCTTTTCCTTCAGGCACTGGACGCCCAAGCGTTTTGCGGGTAAGCCTGTAAGTTTAACCAGAGCAATATTTTCTTGGTGGCTGAGAGTGCCAGCGTACACAATTTCGCATTGGATGTTGTACTGCTTGGCAATCAGTTGATACGCCCAAGCACCCGAAAGGGCATCCGGGTCGGGAAAATCTTGCAAAATTACCAGATGGCGATCGCCCCGGTGACGCTCTAAAGTCTGTCGTAGCGATTCCACGATTCTTTCCAGTGGGGGTTCGCTAGACCCTCTAGCTGAATAATTACCAGATCCATTCACTGTCTGTGTGGGAGCCGCCTCTGTTAGTTGAATTTCAACCACAGATTCCGAATCTGGCTTGGTGTCTATAGGCTTTGACTCGGCGGCGATTGGAGAACCATTGAGAGGCTTGAGCAAATTAGATCGCATATTATGGATAATGCAGGTGTGCAAAGCTATAAAATTAGTATTCCAGTTGCTGCAACAGTCTCTCTCCTCACGCTTCCTGCCAAGTATTTGACAGATTCAGTCAATCGCCCAAAGGGCAAAAAAAGCGCAGTACAGAAACCCTTGTAAATGCCGCGAAAGCTCGCCTCTTTACTGCGAAAACAGGTTTCCAGAGACGCCGTGATTACGCTTGTCTTGATATAGAGCTACCTATTCATAGATCTTGACAAAAAAACTGGCAAACGACACTCCCCCTGCGGTCGCGTTTTCCGGTCTTGACCTTTTACAGTTGCGCTCTTGCTCTTTCATGGCTACCGATTGGCAATGAGGGGTTAAGGAAGAGTGCAATGTTCCTCCGCCCCCAGTACTAGGGGCACCACCCGTACTTGCCAGTCTCTTGACTAGCCAAATTTTAAAACCCCCCGCAGTTGATTTAAATGCAGGGGGCTAAAGGCCGATCACATATTTTTTCCACTCCTGATGCGTACCACTTTTGAGGTGTTTCGCAACTTCAAAGTGCAGACTACTGTAAGGCTTGCGAGGCGGCTGCCGCAAAATCATGTTGGCTTCCTTGGGGGTGCGGCTGCCTTTATTAACATTGCAGCGCACGCAGGCGGTGACAATGTTTTCCCAGGTATCGCCGCCGCCACGAGAGCGGGGAATTACATGATCGAGCGTTAAATCGTCCCCGGTATAACCGCAATATTGACAAGAATGACTATCGCGGTGGAGGATATTTCGACGAGTCAGGGGAATTTCCTTATAAGGAACCCGGACATAGTAGCGCAGCCGAATAACCGTCGGGAGTGGAAACTCTGAGTAGACGTATTTGCCGTTGTGTTCAACCCGCTCTGCTTTCCCTTTGATCAACAAGACAGCAGCCCGCCGCCAGCTGGTGATGTTGAGCGGTTCATAAGAGGCGTTTAACACCAGAACCTTGCCCATAGGGTGATTGAGATATTGAGAAGATTTTTCCAGATGGTAACACAGTTAACCCAAACGCTGTCAGGGTCAAGAGATAGAGAGGGAGCAGGAGAGCATTCCTGTTTTCATTCAAACCTCAGACCTCACTCCTCAGCCTGCCGATTTCAGACCTCAACCCTGCTATACGACAGCTTCTAACAGTTCTCTTAAGAGAAAACTATAGTTGAATAACACTTAAATTTTGTCTTTGAGTCCCGAAAATGCTTCTTCAACATTCCGTCTTTACATTAACTTTTTCTAATCGTTGCTATAAACGTGACTTATTCTTTAAATTAATTTTTTTTAAAGGTAAAAAATCAATTTAAAAATATAAAAACTAATAACTTTATCAATAAATTTTTCAAGCGTTCTCTTATCGCAATCCTAATTTCAGTTGGAAGATGCCAGCCTTTCAGAACTCCGGCTGCTATAGGAAGTCGGGATTTTTTTTGCTTTGACGTTGCATGAAATTAGGCGAGCAATGCCTACCTGCCATACTTTTCGGGCACCCTGTTAAGATAGTACGGTTTCTAGGGGTAAAGAGATTGGTAGTTCTATGGTCATTGCCTTTGACATACTTTGACATAGATGATACCCCGCGCCTTAATCAGATGAAAGAGCATACTACTCAGCATTCACCCGCTTCTTGATGTAGGCTGAGAAGTCCTGTACGGGCGACAATCATGCTAAAAAGCGCGCTGTGTAAAAACTTGCTACCCGCATGAATGTGACGTCTGCGTGACAGGCGTCACATTCATGCGGTATCCAGCCTCACTAAGTCATGAGGCGACTATCATACGCTATCAAGGTTTTCAATCACCAAATCCTCTAAAGAAAAAGTTTACATTTAGAATAAAGAATTCTCGATAGCGCAATGCAAGTTCAAGCAACCAGTAAGCACTCAAGAGTTCTTAAGACATCCACGCTTAAGGATGTCTTATTAGATACTCATCAGACTGAACCACTCATTAATTCAAACAAGCTGGTGCCGAAGATTCCAGATCCTCAGGAAATAATTTGTCAGTTTTTTTTGGACATTGTTAAACAATGGGCACCAGATTTAGTTCTGTATGAGTTTAAAACTTTATTTATTAATCCAGTCAAGGCGATTGGTTCAGCACATCTGCAAGCACTTAAAACAATTGTTGATTCTAAAAATGAAGAAGAATTTAAAAATACATTAAAGCGTTCTTGTTATATTCTTCTCAATAACTGGATATTGGCTCGCCACTACCAAGCCTTAAAAGATTTAATTCAATTAATTTCTAATTCTGCTAACTGTGATAGCATCTCATCTCCAAGTGTAAAATGTCTAAAGGCTTGGCTTGCAGATTTCGTTAATAGCCAAGATTATGAGGAACTTAAGCTATTTGTTTCTAGATATGAAAATCGAGAGCAAGACCATTGGAAGAGCCGTTATACATCTTATTTGTTAGCGCCTCAGTATGTTAATAAGAAAAATCCTGAAGAACAACGCCAAGCTGCTAAAGGCTTATCAAAGCAGTTGAAAGACCAGTTTAAGTTTGATCTGGCAATGTACACAGCTCATTCTGAGTCTAGGGGATTTAACAATAAGAAAAACCAAAATCCTACGGCTTTGGGCGATCAAGCACTCCGTTTAGTTAAAAAAGTTATCGCTAGACGCGGAATGTTTAGCTATGAAAACATTGCAAATATTTTTTTAAAACAAACCAAAGAATTGAAATACAAGCATTTTAAGCAAGGCTTACTAAAATATTTATTTTATTCGGCTGAAAGCCAAGGTCAGGTAGAGACTTTAAAAACTAATTTGTGGAAAATATTAGAATTTATCTATAAAGAGGCTGATGAAGAAGAGATCAATAGCCTTCTGCTGATTAAAACCTGTAAACGGGTAATTGAATGTTTAACGATCAAGAATAATGGCGAACCTTCTTCTCTGTTCGTTTCATTAGCTTCTGAAGGAAAATCGGTTACTCTAGCAATCCTACTGCTGAAGATTATTCTAATTTGTCCTCCCACTCGGACTCATTTAGAAGTTTGTTTGGCTAAATTGATTCAATACTATGAAGAATATTCGCAAGAAGAATGTTCTTGGGTAATTAACTTTTTAGAAGTAATCAGAATTACTTTAACAATTTATACAGAAAATGTTCAATTCGATTTAGTCAATATGGAGGAAGATAGTCTCTCTCCGTCGGATAGTATGGATGGGAAGGGTTATCGAGTTTTTTCTCGGAAGTATCGGAAGTAACCGGAAACTTGGTAGTGGCTCTAGAGGGTTACTTGTTTAAAGCGGGATGGTGGAACTTACTTCAATGCTAATTTTTCCTTGTGATGCTAGCCATCAGAAATCCCAACCTTCTTCACAAGGGAGCAAAAAGAAAATCGTAAGTGTAGCGCCAGTAGAATGAATGGGTATAAGTTGGTAAACCTTTAGAGCTAGAGTTAGTAGACCTGTAAAGCGATCGCATCTACGTAGCGAGTCTCAAAAAATTACTCCACCAGCCTACAAAAAAGGGGCGATTGATGAATCACCCCTACCTGTGTGTTGATTTATACCATTTTGTTGTAGATCTGCCGCTTGTGCCAATTTTGAAGTTATGTTGCGGCGCTTGTTTGGTCGTCCAAACCCCCAAATCTAAAATCCAAACGAGGATCAATGGCTTGACGAAGCGACTGGTTCCCCACCTGGGGTGCGTAACTCTTCCACCATTTCCTGTATTTCTAGCGGCGGTGGCGGAGTTAGACGCGAAACAACCCAGGTGACAACAAAATTGATCGCCATGCCCAAGGTGCCAATTCCCTCAGCAGAAACGCCGAAAAACCAGGGTGGCATCCCATAAAATTTGACACCCGCAATGTAGGAGATGGTAAAGATAAGACCAGCTAACATCCCGGCGATCGCGCCTTCCCGATTTGTCCGCTTGTCGAAGATGCCTAAAATGATGACTGGGAAAAAGCTGGCTGCTGCCAAACCAAAGGCAAAAGCCACTACCTGCGCGACAAAACCGGGGGGATTGATGCCGAAGTATCCGGCAATCGCGATCGCAAACCCGACCATAATTCGACCCACCATCACTCGCAGCGATTCTGACGCACCTGGATTAATGATGCGGTAGTAGATATCGTGAGCAACCGCACTGGAGATTACCAAAAGCAAACCGGATGCGGTAGACAGCGCCGCCGCTAACCCTCCCGTCGCCACCAAGCCAATCACCCACGGAGCGAGTTTTGCCACTTCTGGTGTTGAGAGAACGATAATATCCGGATCGATGCCGATCTCGCTGGTGGCTTTATCGGGCGTCAGCTGAATCCGCCCATCCCCGTTCTTATCTTCAAAAGTAAGCAGCTTGGTGTTTTCCCACTTGTTCACCCAGTCGAGTTGATGAATTTCCTGAATCGTCTGGTTGTGCAAACTGTCGATCAGGTTATAACGGGCAAACGTTGCGAGCGCGGGGGCGCTAGTGTAGAGTATCGCGATAAATAGCAGCGCCCAACCCGCTGAGTAACGCGCCGCACGGACATCAGGAACTGTGTAAAAGCGCACGATGACATGGGGAAGTCCCGCAGTTCCCACCATCAAAGCAATGGTGGTAAACAAAACATCCAGCATCGATTTGTTGACAAACGGTTTGGTGTATTCCTGAAAACCGAGGTCAACCTGGATTTGGTTTAATTTCGGGACAATATCGCTAAAAGGGAACGCCAGTTGGGGGATCGGGTTGCCGGTGAGCAGCATGGCGATCGCGATCGCGGGAATCAAGTAGGCAATAATCAACACGCCGTACTGTGCCACCTGAGTCCAGGTAATCCCCTTCATTCCCCCTAAAACGGAGAAAAAGCCGACAATCACCATCCCAATGATCACGCCAGTGCTTACATCCACTTGCAAGAAGCGGCTGAACACAATTCCCACACCCCGCATCTGTCCCGCGACGTAGGTCATGGAAACAAAAACTGCCGCCACAACTGCCACTAAACGGGCGACATTGGAGTAATAGCGATCGCCCACAAAGTCCGGCACCGTATATTTACCGAACTTCCGCAAATAGGGAGCCAGCAACAACGCCAGCAGAACATAGCCACCCGTCCAACCCATCAGATAGATCGAGCCGTCGTAACCCAAGAAGGAAATCAACCCTGCCATTGAGATAAACGACGCCGCCGACATCCAATCTGCTGCTGTTGCTGCACCGTTGGCGATGGGTGGGACTCCACGTCCCGCCACGAAAAAACCTGCACTTTCTTTAACGCGTGACTGCCAACCGATGTAGAGGTACCCAATGAAAGAAAGACTAACCAATAAAATAGTCCAGATTTCAACTGACATTCTTTCCCTCACTCATCGATATCGTATTTGCGATCGAGCTTGTCCATCTGCACGGCGTAGATGAAAATCAGCCCTACAAAGACAAAAATAGAACCCTGCTGTGCCATCCAAAAGCCGAGAGGAACGTTACCAAAACGCACCGCATTCAATGGCTCAACTAACAGAATGCTAAAAACGAGGGATACTAGCGCCCAAACGATCAAAAGATTCCGAATTAAAGCAGTATTGGCTCGCCAGTAAGCCTGACGTTTATCTTGATGCATAGATTTTTGCGGTTGCCAGAACCTCAAAAGAGAATAACTTGATTAGATTATCAGGAGTGGACGCGATCGCGCTCTTTTGATGCAGCCACCTAGCAGCGAAACATCTCGTAAAACTAAACGTAAAATCCCGGAGGGAGATAACTTCAGTTCCTACAAAATCCGGGTTTTTGAAGATTTACACTTACCTGCTCAGCGTATACCGCAATGCTCCAGCTTCTTAAACTTAGGAAGTGGCAGAAAATCCGCGATCGCTTCCGAGTAAATACATAAATTGGGATTCTAAAAACAAAATGCAAAATTTTGTAAGAATTGGGATGAATACTCTGCATTATTTGTCGGAAGCGATGGGAATACTAATAAAAGATAACGGGGAGTAAACATCCAAGAGGGCTACTGTGAACAATCCCAAGCATCCAAGCGAACCGACTGAGCCGCTGGCGAAAGCAGAGTCCGAACTCAATGCATTTTTTAACCTGTCCCTCGATCTCTTAGGCATTTGCGGGCAAGATAGGTACTTCCAGAAACTCAACCCCGCCTGGGAGAGCGTTTTGGGCTGGACGCTGGAAGAATTGATGTCGCGCCCTTGGATTGAATTTGTCCATCCAGATGATGTTAATGCAACGCTAACCGCATCCGGAGAATCTGCTGACAATGCGATCGCTCATTTTGAAAATCGCTATCTCTGCCAGGATGGCAGCTATCGATGGCTGTCTTGGAGAACGTTACCGCATCAAAATGGATGCTTCTATGCAGTTGCCAAAGATATCACCGAGCATAAAGCCGTTGAGTTAGAACTACAACAACTCACCGCCCAAGTTAAGCAACAATCCACAAACCTCGACCAAATTCTCTCAGCTTCTCCAGATCGGATTTATCTGATCGATAGAGCGGGAAAATATGCCGATACTAGCCTTGCAGGTGCCAAGGCACTAGGGTTCCAGCGTAGCGACGTGGTAGGGAAGACATGGCAAGAACTCGGCTTGCAACTGGAAAATATGGGGTCAATTGAAGCGGACCATCAGACAGTATTTTCTACCGGGCAACCGATGACTGGCGAAGCTTACCTTCCCGCCATCGAGGGTTTCAGGCACTACGAGTACACTATCACCCCCATCCATAATCCAGATGCCAGTGTGGATGCAATCCTCAGCACTGTCAGAGATATTACCAGTCAAAAGTGGGCAGCCGCCGCCCTAAAAGAAGCCAACGAAGAACTAGAACGTAGAGTAGAAGAGCGTACAGCAGAATTACAACAGGTAAACGAGCAACTCCGGGATGAAATTAGCCAAAGTCGGCGACACGCTGCGCTGCGCCAATGTGCAGAAGCAGCACGGCGCGAGAGCGAAGAAAGATTCCGCCGAGTTTTTGATGATGCTCCTATCGGTATCACCTTAGTCAGAAAACCTGACTGTCGGTTTTTCATGGTGAATCGAGCCTTTTGTGAAATTTTGGGTTATACGGAGTCAGAACTGACCGCCCTCAACCTTTTCGAGATTAACCATCCCGAAGATTTGGAAACAGAAACGCCTTATCTCAAGCAAATCATTCAGGGAGATATAGACAGCTATCAGCTTGAGAAGCGTTATATCAAGAAAAACCAAGAAATTTGCTGGGTGAAGTTAACGGCAACGGTAATCCGGAATGAAATTGGAGAAGTCCTCTATGAATTAGGCATGGTTGAAGACATCACCGAGCGGAAACGAGCTGATGCTGAAATTCGGAATGCGATGGAAAAAGAAGGGGAACTCTGCGAACTGCGTTCTCGCTTTGTTACCACCGTATCCCACGAATTTCGCACCCCGTTGAGCATCATCATTCTATCTGCCAGATTACTAGAACGTTTCCCACATCAAGCAAGTGAAGAAAAAAAACGCGAGTATTTTGCTCGCATTCAAGCAGCTGCCAAGAATATGACCCATCTATTAGATGATGTGTTGTTTATTGGTAAAGCCGAAGCCAAGAAGCTCGCCTTTAATCCAGCACCTTTAGATTTAGAAAAGTTCTGTCACGACCTCGTGGAAGATATCCAAGTGACAATTAGCAAGCAACACGCGATCGCTTTCGCTTGTCAAGGTCAAAGTACGCATTTTTGTATGGATGAAAAGTTGCTTCGGCAAATTTTTACGAATTTGCTTTCAAATGCCATCAAGTATTCCCCGAAAGGCGGCAATATTCAGTTCGACTTAGTTTGCGAACAAGGAACAGCACTTTTTTTCATCCGAGATAAAGGAATCGGCATTCCTCCCGAAGCCAGAACGCGGTTATTTGAATCTTTTCATCGAGCTGATAATGTGGGGACGATTCCGGGTACTGGATTAGGACTTTCTATCGTAAAAAATTGTGTAGATTTACACGGTGGAAAAATTGCAGTAAACAGTGAAATTGGAGTGGGAACGACCTTTGCTGTTACCCTTTATTCAAGTAATTGTGGGTCTAAAGTAGAGGCAATTAATCCTCTGGTTCGAGCTTCATAAATTCTAGGAATTATTTTTATCAAAATAATTCCTAAAATCAAGGCATTCATTTAAATTTGATCTTAGATATTCCCTCCCTTTTTCAGGAACTGCTTCAAAATCTCGCTGGGTTTGCGATCCCATGTATCGATGTGATTGTAAATTAACCCATCTTTATTAAGGTTATACGTAGAGTAGCCATTAAAAAATAGGCGAGGTTTCCACGGAAGGCGCAAAACACCGCGCACAGTCCAATTTGCCCTAATCGTCTCTTCATCTTTCTGCTCCACATCATGAAGATCGAAAAATATTTCTGTAAAAAATAGCTGCGCGTGAAATCGCAACGTCCAAAAGATAATCCGATAGTTGAATTTCCATTTAAATTTATTCACTGGATCTTCAAAGTAGATATCCTGCGTATAAATGTCGTAGGAAATATCTCTTTCAAAAAGCATGGGTAGATCATTTTTAAGCGTTTCCACCACTTGTTCTACTTGTAATTGATATTCCACCCGCATTCTCTCCTCAACCAGCGGCACAGTGATGATTTTAGCGGTTTTTTAAGTTCTTTTTTTGCAAAAAACCGGATTCTAGACCAGCTGCGATTTTACATTGATTTTCAGCGATTGCTTCTTGTCTATGGATGCGATCGCTTACAAAGTAATAAAAGATCCGAAATTCTACAGTAGACGGTATCTCCAGCTAATGCTGTTTCAGGGCGTTAGCGACAAAGATTTCTAGTCAAAAGTTTTCTGCCTAAAAATAAACTGATAGTTGCTGTCTAGATGACCTGCTAGCTATCCGTAATTTCTCTGAAATCTGTCGATTAACACATAAATAGTCAAAGTCGATTGTTTGCACAAATTGTAAGCAAATTGTTACCTTATTCATGAAAATCAACAAATATATGAAATATTCCAAGATAAGATACAAATTGAATATTAAATGTAAAAACTATTACAGCCATAAATCTTGATGCTAAAATTTGTGCAAAATTTTTTGTCAAAAGATTTTATTCCCCACGGGCATTGTTACCTGTGGAAGCCTGGATTAGTGTGGCTGCACATTACATCTGATATTTTGATCGCAGTCGCTTATTATTCGATTCCAATCATGCTGGTATATTTTGTCTCCAAAAGGCGAGATATGCCCTTTTATGGGATATTCCTGTTGTTTGGAACATTCATTGTTGCGTGCGGTACGACGCATCTAGCAGAGGTGGCGACGCTGTGGCATCCGTATTATTGGTTATCAGGATTCTTGAAAGCCTTTACGGCTGGGGTTTCTGTGTATACGGCGTTGATGCTAATGCCCTTAATTCCTCAAGCACTTGCATTTCCTAGTCCAGCGCTATTGGAAACTGCCAACAACACACTAGAAAAGGAAATTGCCGAGCGCCAAGCCACTGAAGAAGAACTACGAAAACTCACATTAGAGTTAGAAAGACGAGTTGAAGAAAGGACTGCGGCGCTACAATCTGCCAACATCTTGTTACAACAGGAAATTGTCGAACGCCAGCAGACAGAAGCGGCGTTACGGGAAAGCGAAGCGCAATATCGTCGCATTGTCGAAACCACGACTGAGGGAATCTGGGTTCTCGACACCGCAGGCAATACATCTTTTGCGAACAATCAGATGGCCCAAATGCTAGGCTATACCATCCCTGAGATGCTAGGTCAGACTTTATTTGCATTCATGGATGAAGAAGGTCAGGCGATCGCGATCGCTCAGATGGAACGTCGCCGCCAAGGAATTAAAGAACAACATGACTTTAAATTCACCCGTAAAGATGGCTGTAACTTGTGGGCGATTGTTGCTACAAATCCCATCTTCGATCAAACAGGGCAATACATCGGTGTCTTAGGAATGATTACCGACATTACCGAACGTAAAGCCGCCGAGGAAGCCTTACGGCAATCGGAAGCGCAATTGAGACAACAAACAAACCAGCTAGAACAAGCTTTTCGAGAACTGCAACAAACCCAAGCGAAGCTCGTTCAGAGCGAAAAAATGTCCAGTTTGGGGCAGTTAGTCGCCGGAGTTGCTCACGAAATTAATAACCCAGTCAACTTCATCTACGGCAATATCACCCACATCAGCGACTATACTCAGGAACTGCTCAACCTGCTGTCCCTCTACGAGAAACACTATCCTCATCCGGTTCCTGAAATTCAAGCCTATGTAGAGATGAGCGACTTCCAATTTATGAAGAACGATCTCCCAAAGCTGCTGGCGTCGATCAAGGTGGGGGCAGAACGCATCCGCCAAATTGTCTTGTCGCTGCGTAACTTCTCCCGACTGGATGAAGCGGAAATGAAAGTCGTTGATATTCATGAGGGAATTGAAAACACTTTGCTGATTTTGCAGCATCGCTTGAAACAAGTCGGAGGCACTTTAGGCATTCAACTGGTCAAAGAGTATGGCAAGTTGCCGCTAGTCGAGTGCTACCCAGGTCAGCTCAACCAAGTGTTTATGAATATTCTCAGCAATGCAATTGATGCCCTCGAAGAGGCAATCGGGAATGGGTCACGGGTTGTGAATCATGGGGAAGAAAGTACCCATGAACAATTACCTACGATTCGGATTCATACTCAAATGCTAAACACCAATCAGGTAGCAATCTACATCGCTGATAACGGCCCTGGTATGAGTCAAGAGGTGCAGCAACGAGTGTTCGATCCGTTCTTTACCACAAAAAGCATCGGCAAAGGCACGGGGTTGGGGTTATCCATTAGTTATCAGATTGTGGAAAAACACGGTGGTCAATTAAAATGTATTTCCGCAGCGGGACAAGGGGCAGAATTTACCATCGAAATTCCAATTCACCAGACCAGTCGGCAGCCTGCTTTAGTGAAGCCATCTGCCTTGTTTTTAGAGCCGTATAAATCTTGATAAAATTTATAAAAAATTAGGCAACTCTCTGCTAAAGATAATAAAATCCCCGTATTTTCACGGTTGCTGAATTTTGCAGTTGCTCCAGCTAGAATGCAAAAATTTAAATAAGCAGCTTTTTTTCTACCGAGCCAAGTCGTAAATAGATTAATTAAATAATCTTTGTAATCCTGTATACAGAGTAACTTTCTACATCTAAAAATTAATAAAATTAAAAACTTATTAAGGGAATTTGTGACAGAAAAACGAAATTCTTGTGACTTAGATCCCTCAAGAACCTATGTAAATTAAGGTAAAAGTAAAAGTTACGAATATAAATATAACTAACCTAGCTGAGGAAAAACAGAATATGGGAAATCTGAGCCGGATAGGTATATTTGAAGCTATATCCCAAAAAATAACCAAAGCTAGTGCCAGCAAAAATGTCGCAAGCATCGAATCTGGAGAAATATCCTGCGTGAAAGCGCCTATGCCTAGCCATGAAGCAGGAAGGCTGAAAGCCCTCCAGCAGTATGAGATTCTTGATACGGCTCCCGAACAGGCTTTCGACGATCTAGCTCGTGTGGCTGCACATATTTGCGGAACACCGATTGCGCTAATCAGCCTCGTCGATGCGAATCGGCAGTGGTTCAAGTCAAAAGTCGGTGTGGAAGTATCAGAAACACCGCGAGATATCGCCTTTTGCTCCCATGCTATTCTGCAATCCGATTTGTTTATCGTCTCAGATGCATTAGCCGACCAACGGTTTGCCACGAACCCTTTGGTAACGACTGACCCCAATATCCGCTTTTATGCAGGTGCGCCTTTAATCACACCCGCCGGTTATGCGCTGGGAACGCTGTGCGCGATCGACTTTGTGCCGCGTCAACTCAAGCCTGAGCAGCAAGAAGCCCTCTTATCACTGAGTCGTCAGGTCGTAGCGCAACTAGAACTAAGACGTAATTTAGTAAATATGCGACAAGCGATCGCTGAGCGCTTGCAAGCAGAAAGTCTCTTAGCTAGTCAGAAGCGTGTACTGGAAATGATTGCTAGAGGAGACTCTCTCAATAGCGTCCTGAACGTCTTATGCCGCAATATTGAGAAACATTCCAGTAAAATGCGATGTTCCGTTCTACTTCTGGATGAAAATGGGAGCAATCTCCGCCATGCCGCAGCACCTAGTCTTCCAGAAAGCTATAATCGTGCCCTTGACGGAATCGCCATTGGGTCGCGTGTTGTTTCTTGCGGGACAGCTGCCTATTGGAAAGAGCCTGTAATTGTCTCAGATATTGCCATCGATCCGTTGTGGCAAGATTACCGCGAGTTAGCGTTGAGCAACGAACTGCGAGCTTGTTGGTCTACACCAATTCTTAATTCGGATGGCAAGGTGTTGGGTACTTTTGCCATGTACGACTCCCAGCCTTGCACCCCTAATTCTTATGATTTACAACTGATTGAAATAGCAACAAACTTAGCAGGAATTGCCATTGAGCGCCAGCGGACAGAAACCGCACTCCAGAAAGCGCACGAAAAGCTAGAAAATCGGGTTTGGGAACGAACCCAAGAGCTAGAAAAAGCGAATCGGACATTACAAGCCGAAATGGAAGAGCGCCAGCGAGCAGAAGCGGCGCGGCGGGCATCAGAAGAAAGATTCTTTAAAGCCTTTCGTTCCACTCCTGACGCAATCACTATCAGTACGCTGGCAGAGGGACGCCTTATTGAAGTCAACGATAGCTTGCTAAACATTACTGGTTATACCCGCGAAGAAATCATCGGTCGCACCACAGTTGAGCTGAAGATTTGGGCAAATCAGGAGCAGCGCGATCGCATGAAGCAGATATTGCTGGAGGAAGGGTCTGTTCGCAACATAGAATTTACCTTCCTTACAAAATCAGGTGAGGCGCGTGTGGCATTACTATCAGCAGAGATTATTGACTTTGACAATCAGCAATGTCTCCTCGCTGTGAGCCGAGATATTACCAGCCGCAAGCAAGCGGAAGAAGCACTTAGAGTACAACAAGAGTTTCTTCGCAATGTGATTGACTCCACCCCAAATTTAATTTTTGTCAAAGACTGGGACGGAAAATTTACTCTGGTTAACAAAGCATTAGCAAGTATTTATGGAACAACCGTTGAAAATTTGCTTGGCAAAACCGATGCAGATTTCAATCCGAATTTTGAGGAAGTAGAACGGTTTCTCTCTGATGACAGAGAAGTGATAATAGGAGAAACGGAAAAAATCATTTCTGAGGAGACCCTCACCGACTCTACAGGCAACGTGCGTTGGTTTCAAACCACCAAGAAATCTCTAGTCTCACCAGATGGGAAAGCCCGACAAGTGCTGGGTGTTGCCACAGATATTAGCGATCGCAAACTGGTAGAGGATCTATTAATCCACGATGCCTTTCACGATAAGCTGACAGGTTTAGCCAACCGCGCTCTATTCATGGAGCGGCTCGGACATTTGGTTGAGCTGACAAAACGGCGTCAAGATTACTTGTTTGCTGTACTGTTTCTGGATCTCGATCGCTTTAAGGTGATTAATGACAGCCTTGGACATACAATCGGCGATCAACTACTTGTCGAAATCGCTTACAGGCTCCAGAGGTGTCTGCGTCCTGGAGATATGGTTGCCCGTCTTGGGGGAGATGAGTTCACGATTCTTCTAGAAGATATTCAAGATGTGAGTGACGCCACCCGCGTTGCGAACCAAATTCAAAATGAACTCGCTTTACCTTTTAACCTAAACGGGCAGGAAGTCTTTACCAGTGCCAGTATTGGCATTGCCTTTAACACTACAGATTCTCACCAGCCGCAAGACCTCTTACGCGATGCCGACATTGCCATGTATCGTGCTAAGGCATTGGGTAGAGCGCGTCATGAGGTCTTCGACATGACGATGCACACTCACGCTGTGGAACTTTTGCAGTTAGTAACTGACTTGAGGCAGGCTGTTAATCGCCAAGAGTTTCTACTTCACTACCAGCCCATTGTTTCGCTCTCCACAGGTCAAATTACTGGATTTGAAGCTCTAGCGCGCTGGCAGCATCCAGAACGCGGTTTGATTTCTCCAGCTGAGTTTATTCCAGTAGCAGAAGAAACTGGACTAATCGTTCCTATCGGTTGGTGGGTATTACAGGAAGCGTGCCGTCAGATGTATGTATGGCAAAAACAACTTGTTAATGATTCATCATCCGGTGTTCCTGGCAACAAACCATTAACCATCAACCATCAACCATTAACTATTAGCGTAAATCTATCGAGCAAACAGTTTACGCAACCTCATCTCGCTCAAGCAATCCATCAGATTTTAGAGGAAACAGGTTTAGATCCTGGCTGTTTGCGGTTAGAAATCACTGAAAGCGCGGTGATGGAAAATGCTGAATCTGCGATCGCGACCCTCTTACAATTAAAAAAACTAGGCGTCCAGATATATATTGATGACTTCGGCACAGGTTATTCATCTTTAAGCTATCTGCACCGATTTCCGATTGATACGTTGAAAATTGACCGTTCTTTCGTCGGTAGAATGAGCAGTGATAGCGAGAATTGGGAGATTGTCCGTACCATTATCACACTGGCTCACAACTTGGGTTTGGATGTGGTGGCAGAAGGAGTAGAAACAGCAGAGCAACTTGCCCAACTCAGAACCCTGCAATGCGAGTATGGACAAGGTTACTTTTTCTCCCGACCTCTGGATGTTGCATCTGTCGAGACATTCATGGCGGCAGAGCATCAGTGGTGAGGAAAATCGGCTGTTTTGTTCTGAGAATGTGGATTTTCCTAACACCCTATAGAGACAGTAACGAGAGCATCCCCTGAATTGCGTTCCGGGTCTTGGCGTATGCGTTCTCTTTGCTGCTCGTTTTCCTCACAAATTTAATAATTTCTTGGGTTCAAATCAGAAAAAATAAATACAATAAGTATAAATACATATTCAACCAAAAAAGGTTGGAGTTAGCCATGAACAATGTGCAGTACGCTTTTGTACTTCGACGACTGGCTACTATTTTGGCTGTAGCAATTTTGTCTTTGAGCCTGACAGCAGCCGTCACCGGAATTCTTCTATCTTTCTATTACGAACCGACCGCAGGTGGAGCCTATAATTCCTTGAGGGAAATCAAATCAGAGATTCCCAACGGTTGGCTAATTCAGCGTCTCCATGAGATTGCTGGAAATGGATTAATTGGGGCTTCTCTGATAGCGATTGTTGTGATGTTTCTCGGTGAAAAATTTCGCCGAAGCTGGCTGACGGCTTGGATTAGCGGAATTTTATTAACTTTGGTAGCGATCGCGCTTGGTTGGACTGCCATGCTTCTCGATTGGACACAGTTAGGGTACTGGCGTTTCACCATCGAATTAGGCACAGTAGAAGCCGTCCCTGGAATTGGTTCCCTACTCCGAGAAATCCTCACGGGGGGTGGAGCCATCAATACGGTAACAGTTGCCCATTTGTACACGTTGCATAGTTACATTCTTTCAATTGGGGCACTGATTCTGGCAGTGATTCATCTCGGAGGACTATTGCTACAAGAAAAAGAAGAGAAGCAGACGCTGATAGAATCAGAAGCAAAATTAAGCTGACATACATCTAAATCACCCAAAAAAACTCAAACGTCTATGTCCGTCCCTCACCAACTGGCGGTTGGCAGCAATAGACAAGCCATTGTCATCGGTGGCAGTATGGCTGGGCTACTGGCAGCGCGAGTGCTTGCCGAACGCTTTAACCAAGTGACGATTATTGAACGCGATCGCATCCCAGACAAACCTGAGACGCGCCGAGGCGTACTCCAAGCCCACCAAGCTCACGTTCTGCTGTTGCGGGGGCAGCAGATTTTAGAGCAACTGTTTCCTGGGTTGGGTACTGAATTAGCGGCTGCTGGCGCTACTGCTTTGGACTGGACGTTAGACTGTCCCATGCTAGATTTTGGCGGCTGGGCACCCCGCTTTTCCTCCGGACTGGTGACTCGTGCCTGTAGTCGAAACCTGCTGGAGTGGATGATTCGCCGCCGACTGGCTGCTTACAGCAATGTACGCTTTCTGGAAGAATGCCAAGCAACCGAGTTGTTGTCCGACACCAGCAAAACTAAGGTGACGGGCGTGCAGGTGCAATTTCACAACCACGGGCAAAACACTAGCGCCGCAGATGTAGAGACGCAAAATTCCGCGTCTCTACCAGCCGATCTGGTCGTGGATGCAACTGGACGGAATTCCAAAACCCCTGAGTGGATAAAGGCATTAGGTTACACACCGCCTCAAGAGACAGTCATTAACTCCTTTTTAGGCTACGCCAGCCGTTGGTATCAACGTCCAGCGGATTTCCAAAGCGATTGGAAATCCATCGTGGTGTGGTCTAAACCAGGGGAAAACTCTCGCGGTGGGCTGCTTTATCCCTGTGAGGGTGACGCTTTTGTGATCACCCTGGCTGGTTTGGGTCGAGACTATCCACCCAGCGACGAAGCTGGCTATTTGGAATTTGCCCGCAGCTTGCGATCGCCGATTCTCTACGAAGTGGTCAAACAAGCCCAACCGATTTCACCCATCTACTGTCATCGCGGCACAGAAAACCGCCTGCGCCACTACGAACAATCTAGATTGCCAGAAAACTTTGTCGTCTTAGGTGATGCCGTCTGTTCCTTCAATCCTATCTACGGTCAAGGTATGACCGCGGCGGCGATGGCTGCATTAACCCTGGAGGAGTGCTTGAAAGAGCAATTTCAGCGTCACTCTCAAGACGATTTAACGGGTTTAACGCGGCGTTTTCAAAAGCAACTGGCTAAAGTGAATCATATCCCTTGGCTGATGGCGACCGGCGAGGATTTCCGCTGGCCTACGACCGAGGGCGGTCAACCCGATCTAAGGACCCGATTTATGCAACGGTATCTGGATCGTGTGAGGTTAATCACGGTTGAGAGTCCCGTAGCGTTCAAAGTTTTCATAGAAGTGCTGCACCTGCTGAAACCGCCCACCGCGTTGTTTCAGCCTAGTATCTTAATGCAAGTGCTAAGGCAGGTAATCACTCGGCGTCACCAAGATCAACCGAATGCTAATGAACTATCTCTTCCGAAGCTGCCGTCTTCTGCTGTTGATTCGTTAACCTGAATAGTGTCCGCATCGGCGATGAATTGCCGATGCCATGACTACAACAGCAAAGGAGGTATCTATGTCTGTGCTAGAGGGTTCTTGGAAGCACGAATATATCACCAGCAACGGAATTAAGCTGCACTACGTCACTCAGGGAGAAGGCCCTTTGATGCTGATGCTGCATGGGTTCCCGGAATTTTGGTACTCCTGGCGGCATCTAATCCCCGAATTTGCCAAAGATTATAAAGTCGTCGCCCTTGACTTGCGCGGCTATAACGACAGCGATAAGCCAGCAGACCAATCGGCTTATGTGATGGATGAATTTATTAAAGATGTTGAAGGGGTAATTCAGGGACTCGGATACTCTAGCTGCGTGCTGGTGGGTCATGACTGGGGGGGCGCGATCGCTTGGAATTTTGCCTACGCATACCCCACGATGGTGGACAAGTTGATTGTGCTAAATCTGCCTCACCCTGCCAAATTTGCCGAAAATATGCGTAATCCCCAACAACTGTTACGCAGTTCCTATATCTTCTTTTTTCAGCTACCGTGGCTACCAGAATTTCTCTTACAATCCTTCGATTACCAATCGATTGAAACGGCTATCGCGGGTATGGCTGTTGATAAGAATGCTTTCACTAAAGCCGATCTGGATGCCTACAAACAAGCTGCTGCAAAACCCGGTGCCCTGACAGCCAGCCTGAACTATTATCGCAATCTTTTTCAGCAGAGAATGCTCAGTCAAGATTGGAGTATTCTCCAGGTTCCTACGCTAATGATTTGGGGAGAGCAAGATACTGCACTTGGTAAAGAACTGACTTACGGAACTGAAGCGTATGTCAAAGACTTGACGATTAAATACATCCCCGACTCTAGCCATTGGGTTCAGCAAGAGAAACCGCAACTGGTCACTCAATATATGCGAGAGTTCCTTGCCGCTACCAACATCTGAGCGATAGTTTATTCTGCAACTTTTAAGATTGGCTCACTTTATTGCTGATATTAGCTTTCAAGGTGCCAATCAAGAGGCTGAAGCTGCTTTTTAAATTCTAAGCAGCTCCAGCCTCAAAGCGACAGATTGCCAATCTATTAATAATCTTACCTTAGTCTTCATCTAACAGCGATCGCGCTTATCTTTACTGAGGCATCGCTAATTTGGATATGTTTAGATATTACTCATCAGCGATTGGCAAGTAGGCTGAGAAAGTGGAGCAAACGCTATTTTTTCAGAATATCTTGTGCAATCTTAATTGCTGTCTTTGCGGCTTTCTTATTTGCTGCGGCAAAGCAAAGCAAGTATAAAGGGGTATTTTTTGAGTTTACTAATAAAAGAGGATTTTTTGCAACACCTTCAAACACTGTGTTTAAGCGTTCAACAAAATATTGACCAATTAAGTTGCAATCTACTATTTTTTCCGTCACTGAATAGTAACCACCAAATAAACTTATTTCCTCCCGTTTTTGATAGAACCTGTCATACCAATCTGTTGTACCAAATGTTTCATCCAGTCTTTTTCTTATTGAATCATTTATATTCCCATCCTTTTTTAGTAACCTATTAACTGCTACGCCGACTGGAAATAAATACCAAAGATCAATAGCTTTGGTTCTGGCAATTGCGGTAATCGTTTCCCAACGAATTTGCATTCCAAAAGGATCTAGAAAAAGTACCGCACGGTGACTTTCCCAATTTCTATCACATAAATTATTAATATATATATTTGCGTCTTCATTAATTATGCGGATATCATTAGAAAGATGTTTAAATTCCATTTTTAATTTATTTAGCTCGTTGATTTTACTTTCATCCTTCTCAATAAAAATATATTTACTAAATCTTGGCTGTATCTGAAGTGCTATGCGTGTCGAACCTTCTAAAAATTTTTTAGATTCTGGCTCTACAAGTTCAGGTAGCATCAATGTAGTTTCATCTTCAGATTGCTTAAGCGTTCTATACCCTGTACCTGCAAAAGCATCTATATAAGCATATTGAAAATTGTACTCTTTCATAATTGTTGCATAAGCAGCCAAATATTTACGAACACGACTTAATTTTTCTTCTGTCCAATCTCCCCCAAAGCTTTGTTTTATCATCATTAATCTCCTTGTTTGTATTTGTTTTCCTTAAGTATTATTTAAGATATAATATTTAAATAGAAGTAAAACCTAATTATGCTATAATTCAATAATTAATTGAAGAATATTATTTAAAAAACTTTATTTGATTACTGTTGATAACGTTTATAAAATTCAGGAAACTAAGTGCTATGTCTGTTATTAAAGGAAGCGAAAAAATAGTTAATCCACTTCAGCAAAGTGCGCTTAATAAAAAAGGTTTGTGTGACTATGTAATCAATGTAGCATCAGGTTGTTTACATGGATGCACTTTTTGTTATGTACCTTCAACTCCGGCAATTCGGACAAGGCAAGCAGAGCTTCGGGATAAAGGAGTAATCGATCCTCAGATGGACTGGGGACAGTATCTTTTTATCCGTGAAGAGATACCTGATCAACTAGAGAAAACCCTCAGTCGTAAGAAGTCTTGGCACGCGACACGAGAAGGTAGAGGTGTAGTTCTACTCTGTTCAGGCACAGATCCATATCAAAACAAGCAGACTGCAAGCGTAACTCGTGGTGCTGTTCAGGCTCTCTTGAAACATAACAAACGAGTCAGAATTCTAACTCGTAGCCCATTATGGCTAAATGACCTCGACATTCTCAAACATCCCAACGTGATTGTTGGCATGAGCCTTCCATACTTGGATGATGAACTTAGTCGCAAGATTGAACCTCATGCACCTCCTCCTTCGGAACGCTATAAAGCTTTACTCAAAGGTCATCAAGCTGGGTGTCGGTTGTATGTTGCAGCCGCTCCTACTCCTCCAAAAATGGCTTTAGATGATTTTAGAAGATATTTCGAGAAAATCATGCAATTCGAGCCAGAAGTTATCTTTTGGGAACCTATCAATGCTCGTGGGACTAATGGAAAACGGATGGTAGCAGCAGGATTAGAATTTGCCAGTTCAATTATGACTAGACACTCATGGGCGGAACGCTTCAAAACACAATGGGAAGAAATTGAAGCAGCTGCCAAAGAGATAGGATGTATCGATCGGCTTCATATTTGGCCCGATCCTGAACTGAGAGGCTATATCGAGGACACTAAACTGGAGCATTGGTTGTATAAGCCGACAGTGGAAAAGTGGGATGACAGTCTGACAGACTTACCATCCAAAGCGAAATCTACTTCTGCTAGTCGCAAAAAGTCATCAAAAAATATTGTTACCGTTCACTGAGAATAATCAGCAGATGACTTTCACTTCTGCTTTCATTTTTTCTTAGGTGACTGCTTTAGAAAAGCCATCTGAGCCAGAGGTTCGATCGCATCCTCCACTCTCCTTGCCTTCCCATCTCGCAAAAACAAGACACAATAGTTAACAGACTTGCCTAGAGCATCCTAAAATCAAAGATTGCCCCTAAAAGTTCCTTACCATGTCCTCAGATGATATCCGCGCCACGCGGTTAGAGAAAATCGAACAGCTCAAGCAACTGGGAATGAATCCCTACGCTTACCAGTGGGAATCCAGCCACCATGCGGCTCAATTGCAGGAAAAATACGCAGATTTGCCAAGCGGTGAAGAAGTTGAAGTAGAAGTCGCCATTGCTGGACGCATTATGGCGCGTCGCGTCTTCGGCAAACTTGCCTTCTTTACCTTGCAAGACGAAACTGGCTCGATTCAGCTGTACTTGGAGAAGAAAAGAATCGATGAAGGGATGGCGGATGTCCCGAATGTCTTTAAACACCTAAAGGATCTAACGGATGCCGGGGATATTCTGGGAGCCAAGGGGACAGTTAAACGCACGGAAAAGGGTGAGCTATCGGTTTACGTCAAGCAGTACGCGATTCTCACCAAGTCGCTGCTGCCTTTACCGGATAAGTGGCATGGATTGACGGATGTCGCCAAGCGCTATCGTCAGCGTTACGTGGATTTGATTGTTAATCCGGAAGTGCGGGAAACCTTCCGCCGCCGCGCTCTCATTACCGCCGGAATTCGCCGCTATTTGGATAAACTGGGCTTTATTGAAATTGAAACGCCAGTGTTACAAGGAGAAGCTGGCGGTGCGGATGCGCGTCCCTTCATCACCTATCACAACACGCTGGATATGGAGTTGTATCTGCGGATTGCCACAGAACTCCATCTAAAGCGGCTAATTGTAGGTGGATTTGAGAAGGTGTTTGAACTGGGGCGGATTTTCCGGAATGAGGGGATTTCTACCCGCCACAACCCCGAATTCACCACGATTGAGGTTTATCAAGCCTACGCCGACTATCAGGACATGATGGCGCTGACGGAGGGAATTATTACCACTGTGGCGCAAGAGGTGCTGGGGACGCTGGAAATTACTTATCAAGGCGAACCGATTAACTTAACACCGCCTTGGCGTCGCGTTACCATGCACGACTTAGTGAAGGAGCAAACTGGCTTAGATTTTACCGCTTTCCCAACGCTGGAAACTGCCAAAGCAGCAGCAAGTGAGGCAGGTATCGGAGGCGCAGAAGAATGCGAATCGATTGGCAAAATCCTTAACGAAGCCTTTGAGCAAAAATGCGAACCAAATCTGACTCAGCCGACGTTTGTGCTGGATTATCCGGTGGAAATTTCTCCCCTGGCTAAGCCGCACCGCTCGAAACCAGGATTGGTAGAGCGATTTGAGCTATTTATTGTCGGACGGGAGACGGCAAATAGTTTCTCAGAATTAACCGATCCTATCGATCAGCGTGAACGACTGGAAGCGCAAGCGGCGCGGAAGGCAGCGGGAGATTTGGAAGCGCAAGGCGTGGATGAAGATTTCCTGACAGCGCTGGAGTATGGAATGCCGCCGACAGGTGGTTTAGGGATTGGGATTGACCGCTTAGTGATGCTGTTAACCGATTGTGCCAGCATTCGGGATGCGATCGCTTTCCCTCTCCTCAAACCCGAAAAATCCGACGCTCCCCCAGAATCAACCTAACCCCTGCCCCTTCCCGACTATGGAAGGGGAGAATTAAAAAGAACCAAAAAATCCAAAAATTTCTTCCTGTTCTTTCCCACTAACAAACATTTCTCCCGAACCCTCCTCTACAAGGGGAGGGTTCGGGAGAAATAGGGAGGAGTTAAGGAAAGGTCAAGATCGCTAATTCGATACTTCTGCCATTTCAATCACGCGACCATCCAAATCTTTTACCAAAAAATTCAATGGTTTGTCGCGGCGAATTTTGTGCTTGACGCCCCGCATTTGCACCCGCATCAGCACCATCTCTAGGCAATCGTGGTCAAAACAAACGTGGCGCTGCTGGTTTTTCTTCCCCAAACTGGCTCCAGAAATTACGTGCAGTTGGGTGTTCTTCTTGAGCTGATACCATAAACCTTCCGTACCATTCAGCTTTTGGGTAGCGGTGCTTCCTCCCAACGTGGGTGAGAGATAAAGCGGATCGATGGCAGTAGCTCCCAACGTTTGCTCGTAGTTGTAGTAGTAGTGCAGCGGCACTTCTGCGACTGGCAAATCTAACAAGCCTTCATAAAACTGTCGCGCCGTGTCTAAATCGGACACCATGACGGTATGGACTTTTGGGGCGCTGGTGAGAAACATCCACATAGCACCAGCGTAGGCTGCCAAGAGCATCACCATGATGCCTTGAGTAGACAAGAGACCATCTAGAGGTAATTCAGGGAAAAAAGCACCTAAATGAACGAGCTGAGGCAGAAGAGAAATCGTATCAATTGCTGCTAGAACCATGAACCTACAAGGCTTGAAGAACTCTATTGAAAACTAAACTTACGGTTGCACATAACACTTTGACTGTAAACCAGTCAAGAGCGCTATTTAATTCTATCAAGCTTAAACGAGTCTCTAAAATACTCTGCAAGTCTGCCGAAGTTAATAAAACTGACGCAGCAAGTCATCTAGCTCGATACTGAGACAAGGCGATCGCTACGATTTCAGATACCCGATTTCTCTATGAAGTCGGGTATCTTGCCTTTACAAAATGAGAAAGATAATCAGAAGGATGCGAGTTTGTTGAGCGCGATCGCTACTCAATCCATCGCACTGAAGCGATCGCATCAGCTAAAAAAATAAAGGGCGATTGGCACTCTTCCCACCGACTAAAAATACAAGTATCATTTCCATTCCTGAAAACACTAGATATATTAGGGATCGTTCCTGGATAGAATGACTCCAGTAAGTGATTCAAAATCGTGCAAATTCCTCATTTCCCTGAAAGCAATCATCCGATTGTCAAATCGCTGTTTCATTACAGCGATCAGGAATTACTGACTTTGTTTCAGCGCCATCCGGAGCAGGGGCGCTTCTTCGTAGCGCTTTTCAGTCGCTATAGTCCGATTGTTTATACCCTGATTCAGCATTTGGCGCGATCGCCTGTACAAGCAGACTACCTCTTCGCCCTCACCTGGCGGCACATCTACTTCGAGCTAGGCGGACTGGATTTGCGCGATGTTAGCGGGACTGGGATGCTAACGTTCCAGAACTGGCTGATCAACATTACTGCTGTATGTATCAACCAGGCAGAATTGCCGCCCGTGGAGTCAATTCATTACAACCTACAAGCGGCTTCCCCGCCCCTGTGGTGTTATGTCGAACAAGCGTTGGAGCGATTCCCGCCGATGCTGCGATTGATGGTGCTGATGGCGCAGACCTTTAACTGGAGTCATACGCGGATTGCCGCTTATCTCCAGGCAGAGGGAGAAACAATTTCTCCCGCACAGGTTCAAGTCAAGCTCCAAGAAGGGTATCAACTGTTAGAAGCTTCTTTACCAGAGGATATTCGCACAATTTATCTGGTAGGAGCAGCTAAGCAACAAAAAGGTGAGAAGCAAGAGGCAAGTGGAGCGATTAGCTATGAGTTATGAGGAGCGAGGGTGGTTGTTTGCAGCATTCGCTAAACTAGGCAAAAATAGGGCACAAAAAATAAAAGAGAACAATGCTAATAAATTGAGATTCTTTTCTGTTTCTTTTATCTTTTTACTGTTTACTTTTTACTTGCCGAGCAGTGCCAAAGCCGTTAGTATTGACCAACAACTCAGTATCCCCTTGAACAATGGCACCCAAGGATATGCGAGGGAAGATGCTGACCGACTGCTGCGATTGGGCGCACAGGAGGAACAGAGAGGGAACCTGGCAAAAGCAATTCCCTACTGGACACAAGCACTGGATATTTACCAACAAATAGGCGATCGGCGGGCAATCGGTCAGACATACGATTATCTAGGTCTTACTTACGCCCGCTTGGGACGCTACTTTGAGGCGGAAGATGCCCTGCGACGCCGGTTGGCGGTTGCCCGCGACGAACCAGACTTCCAGGGGCAGATTTATGGCTTAAATAACGTCGGCACCGTTTTGCTGCAACGAGGTGCCGTGCAGGCGGCTTCAGCAAGCTTTTCTGAAGCACTGGCAATTGCCCAAAGCATCAACAGCCAAGCCGGGGAAGGACTGTCGCTAAGTAATCTAGGATTGGCGGCGGCAAATAGCGGCGATTATTTGCAAGCGATTAAACGTTACGAAGAAGCCTTGATTTTTCGGCGTCGGGGGAAAGACCCGCTGGGCGAGGCGAATACAGTGAATAATTTGGGAGATGCTTATCTGGCACTCAATCAATATCGGGATGCCCAGATTTCATACCGTGGGGCACTGAGATTGGGTCGGCAAACACGCGATCGCTCAACTCAATATCGAGCGATTGATGGTCTGCTGGTCGTCTACAGCAAGCTTAGGCAGTATCAGGAGGGTTTTGAACTGCTCGATCGCCGCTTAACCTTGGCTCAGGAATCGCAAAATTTGCGGCAAGAACTAGAATCGCTCAGGTTATTTGCCCAACTTTATCAGGTCAGCGGCAACCCAGTAACGGCACGGACTTTCTATCAACGAGCGATCGCTTTGGCGCGTACCCTTGGGGATGAGCAGGAAGAAGCACTTTTGCTCAACAATTTGGCTCAAATTCGGATTAGATAAAGCGTTTGAATCAAAAAACCAGCGTAGGGATGCAAAGCTTTGCATCTCTACGCTCCGGGTCAGAAAGATGGAAACAGTTAGTTCAGCAAGACATTCCCGTTTTCCTGAATAGTCATAGCATTTTTGTCAACACTGAGATCCGTTGTTTCTTCCAAAACCACCTCTAACATTCCTTGTTCGCCTGATGTTTGGGGAACGACTCTCAACAGTGCCCCATTCGGACGTTGAAAGGTCAGATTTACAGGGGTTTTCAAGCCTTGGAGCGTAATATTATCTCTACCCGGTAGTCTTCGCTGATTGGTATCGCCCAGCACCTGGTAAGTAATGGGATCGCCGGTTTGGTTGATCAGCCTGACATTCACCATCCCGTTCATGGGCATAACGTTAGAAGCGGGAGATTGTAGCTGTTCCGGGGCTGGTGCTTGAATCACAGCACCCGGTTGTGTCGGCGGTGCCGTCTCAGCGCCCGGTCTTGGCGGCGCTGGGGATGTTGTCTCAGTTGCGGAACCTGGCTGGAGTGGCGGAGCGGCTGGGCAACCTGCGGGAGGACGAATGCCCGCTTGAATGTATCTAGATTCGTAGAAAATGCTAGGACAAGGATTTAGCGGCGAAGCACCCTGAGCGTTATTCTGCAATTGGTTGACATTGCTGGGAGTGGAGTTATTTTGCATCATGCGATCGCCACTTGCAGGTGGTTGCATCATGCGATCGCCACTTGCAGGCGGTTGCATCATGCCCTCTCCACTAGCGGGGGGTTGCATCAGGCGATCGCGAGTATCGCGCGGTTGGTCGATCTCCCCTGGAGCCGAGTTCATCTGAGCCAGCGCTGGTAAGCCAAAGAGCAAACTCCCACAAATCGCGCCTGCTAACGCTAATGTTTTTTTGATTGGCTGATGTTTGTGAATCATTATTGATTCTCCTTTAATTCAGTTTTTTAAAAGCATTTATACTGCCCGACTTCAGCAATTTGGTACTCGTCGGGCAGCAAAAAAAGATTTAAATTCTAGTCAGTAAAAGGCGAAAGTAAAGAATTTGCTCTTTTTACTTTTGCCTTTTTCAAAAAGTTAGGCTTGCTCCCAGAGTTCTCTAATTTTGTCGGGTAAGAAGCCAGCAATTTCCTGAATCCGTTCTTCGGACAATTCATCTTTTGTCGCCGAGAACACAGCCTTAATTGCCATTTCTGGTTCTACCCCTTGCGGCAAACCTGCTTCTTGGCGAATCCGGAATAGAAAAGTATCAGCCTTAATGATCAGGGGAGGACGAATCCGGCTAAGGAAATGGACAATTGGATTGGTATCCTGCCACAAGTCAGCAATTTCGTTTTGCAGCGCCTTATCTTCTGTCGGTTCTACTGGTTCATGCAGTTCAGAAGTCACCCGATCGGCGGCTTCATTCGTCATCATATCCCGCATGGTACGGAACACAACCTCACTGATATCTCTAGCATCAAAGATATCTTCCAGTTCGCCCCTGAACATCACTTTCTCTAGGAAGGGCATATCTTTTGTGGCAATGGGAACCACAGGACCTTCCTTAAGGGCTGCTGGCGGGTTTTCCTCCATTTTTTCCAACAGGCGTTGCCCTTTTTCGGTCAGTCTGGCACTTTTAAATTTAATTAGATGAGGTGCTAAACCATCAGAGGGATCGTAGGAATTGGCAATGCGGAAGTCGAACTCTTTCGGATTAACGACATCCGTGGTATCTTCCTGATTAGCGTAAGCATTGCCAGTAAATTCAGCATCGATATACTGCTTTTGATTTAAATAATCTAAGTGCCCCATCAGGTCGGTTTCTGTGACTTGTCTACCAGCGAAGTCTGCCGCCGTGAAGGCTACTTCATGCTTACCCGGTTCGCTGTCACCTTCGTGAATTTTTTTGAGTAAAATGTAAGCAACATCTTCTCTTAAGGGTATTGTCATCAGAATCTCCTTATATTTTGAATGTCGGATTTAGTAAACGCGGCGCTTTGCCCTAAACTTTCCATAAGAAAGGACTCGTATATAACGAGTAGAGCAATTGAAACTCAAAGAGAGTTTTAAAACCACTTTTGGGTCTAAATTTGGCTAAATTGCCTTAGCCGCTATTCAAGAAATTAGTAGGTCAAGCTTGATCCCTGCATCTGCCAGGGGAAGCATTTCTAAAGTAGAGTCTTCGGAAGGATGAGGAAGGGGATGAAAGATGAATGAATTTGTCCTGGCTAATATTCTTCTGTGGCTGCCGGTAAAGTGACGGTAACGGTTGTACCTTGATGGAGAATACTTTCAATCTGGATATGACCTTGGTGAGTTTCAACAATTGCCTGCGCGATCGCTAACCCTAATCCAGATCCCGTTACCGTTGTATTTCCCGCGATATGAGTTCTGGCTGGATCGACTCGATAGAATCGGTCGAAAATGTGGGGCAGTGCCGACTCTGGAATGCCGATGCCAGTGTCGCTGACTCTGACTTGCAGATGGGGCATCCCGTGGCGTTTCGTGGCGAGGCGATTCATGGTATCGATCCATTGCAATGTCACATCAACTTTACCCCCTGCTGGAGTGTATTGCAGGGCGTTACTAACCAGATTTGTGAAGAGACGCGCCAGCTGATCCCAGTCACCTTCAATAGCAAAGGCATCCTCTTCAAATTTGGGATTTGGGATTTGAGAGGGGAGATTTTCTTCCTCAATCATTCCCATATTTAAAATTGGCAATCCAAAATCGAGAGATAGCTTGACACCTTTCTCCGCAGCGACTAGCTGTTGTTCTTCAATCACCTCCATCAACAAGGCATCAAGGTGAACTTGAACCCAAGTGCGTTGTTTCATGCCACTATCCTGCCGCGCCAGAAATAGCAGATCGTCCACCAAACGCCCTAAACGCCTGGTTAGCCGTTCTACAACCTTCAGCTGTTGTCGGTAATGGATAGGTGCCGCCCCAGATGCCGCTATCAGGTCGGGATCGTCCAGCGCCACCTGCACATTCGTTTGAATCATGGCAATCGGGTTCCGCAGTTCGTGGGAGGCGTCAGCGGTGAATTGTTTAAGCCGTTGGTAGGACTCTCTCACGGGTTCCATCGCCAAACCGGAAAGCCACCAGCCGCTAGTCGCCACAGAAATCAACATTAGTCCGGTGCCAAAAATCAAATCAACCATCAACAAGCGAGTCGGTTTGGCAACCTCAAACCAAGGATGGCTGACCCGCAGATATCCTAGTACCTGACGCCCCATTTGCACTCGTTGCGTCACCTGTCGCAAAAGCAGCTTGGAGTCCTTCGTTGCCTCCCTGGTCGAAGACCAAAATTCCGAGTCTAATATCCCTTGCCAGGAAGCCCGAACGACCGGCACGGTTTCACCAGTGCGGTTGAGATGAATGGGAATATCTAAAGGTTCGGAGAGAGTTGACCAGAGTAATTCACCTGTGGGGCTAAACCACTCTAGGTCGATGTGGTCGTCTTCAGCGGCTTCTGCATCGTTGCGAAAACTGGCTTCGACGTTGACGGATGAACTGCCATTCGGGGCGGTTTCAATCACGAGCGATCGCTGCACCACTTCCACTACATGATTGAGCGTGTCATCCACGCGCTCAATCAGCGTGTTGCGGACATACAAATAAACCCCAGTAGCAAATAGCAGTAGCAGTACCGCTGTAACAGCCGTGTACCAAATAGCTAATCGCCGACGAGTAGCTTGAAACATAAATTAACTCAATCTTTTGCCAATGCTATTCTGGTAACTCACCTAAACGTTGCTAGTCGGTAAGCGTAGCTAGGGGTAAAATTTTACTATAATCGCTATCTTCTCAATGCCTGCCTTTCCCAACTTCGATGATATTAAATTAGCGAAAAAATTAAGCATATAACTTCAACGCTAATATCTACTTTTTACACAAAGATACGCAGAGAAATCAATCTAACTTCGCGTACTTTGCGTTTTCCTTAGCGTACCTTTGCGTTTCAAATATTCAATCCCATATTCCGCAGGTTCTGGCATGGAGTTATTGTATTTTTGATGCATGAGTGCATCTGAGATTAGAGTACAAGATATTGACCACAGTGGGATTGTGGCAGGGGTCATCGACGAGATGGGCTTGGTTGAGCAAATCAACCAGCGCCTTAAGCAACACCCGTTGCAGGTGGTTAGCCCCGGGCAAGCGGTCAAAGCCATGATTCTCAACGGACTAGGCTTTGTCAGCGCACCTTTGTATTTGTTCGAGCAGTTTTTCGTGGGCAAAGCAACGGAGCATTTGTTGGGGGAAGGGATTCGGGCAGAACACCTGAACGATGACCGCATGGGACGAGTTCTCGATGAGTTGTTTGAGGTGGGATTGACCAAACTATTTGTTGAGAGCGCCCTCAAAGCGGCGCAGCGATTCGGAGTAGCAACGACGAGTGTGCATCTCGATTCAAGTTCCTTTCATGTCGATGGCGAATACGAGGGGAGGGCGACACAGACGGATGAGCCGGCGGCGATTGCGATTACTTACGGGTACTCGCGCGACCACCGAACGGACTTGAAACAGTTTGTGGTGGATTTGATCTGTAGTGGAGACGGCGATATTCCCCTGTATTTGCGAGTAGGCGATGGCAATGAGTCGGACAAAGCGGTGTTTGCCCAATTGATGCGGCACTTCCAAGCCCAGTTGGATTTCAATGCGTTATTTGTGGCAGACAGTGCCCTTTATAGCCAGGAGAACCTGCAAGCGTTAGCGGGGTTGCGCTGGTTGACGCGAGTGCCTGCCACCCTCACCCAAGCCAAGGAATGCTTGCAGGACACTGCTGAAGCAGCATTGGTGGCAACCGAACTATCGGGTTATCGAGTGGCTGCACTGAGGCGCGAATTTGGCGCAATTGAACAACGCTGGTTGGTGGTTGAAAGTGAAGCCCGCAAAGCATCAGACTTGAAGCATTTGAGTCAACAGGTGACGGAGCAAAAGAAAAAGGCGAACGCCCAACTGCAAAAGTTGAGCCGTAAACGGTTTGCGTGTTCTGCCGATGCGCTTGCTGCTGCCGATGAACTAGGGCGTGTCATCAATTAGGTCTGCAACGGGCTTAAAATCGATAACTGGATTCTATTAAGTCACACAACAGGAGTGCTATCATGACACGTCGCTATGCCTTACGGGATGAC
>NZ_JAMPKD010000034.1:0-53422 GCF_039961915.1 Trichocoleus sp. DQ-A2 | reverse complement strand
CAATCTCTACTCGACTTGAGACTAACATGCTCAGGCTCAATTAATTAGTTTTTTTTGATGTAGCTCTATCAGCCCCTATGCCACTACCTATAGCGTACCTGCGTAAGTCCTGAGCTGTTAATTTCACGTTCAAGTGCAAATTTCCCATGTAGGAGTCGATTTAGGTTTCGACGGCAAATGCTTCTGGGTCAACGTCCCAGTTTACCCAGCAAATCGCCTCTCTGGCAGAGGTGAGGGTGGGTGGAACGCGCAGGACGTGAAGATGGTTTGTGCTGGGACAGGTCATTTTCAGCAGATGAATGGGTTCGACATCAACGTCTGCATCAATTTTGAGCAGGGTATATTCGCGCCAGGTATCGATTGTTTGGGTTGCCAACTGCTGACAAATGCGATCGCAACCAATCTGCTGAATCAACACTCGCCGGACTTCCGCATTGGGTTCTGTCAGCAGCCATTCGGCTTGCCACTGGTTCAGGTGCGTCCAATAGCGGCGAGGAAGCTCAACACCAAAACAATCAACCCTCAGTTCTGGATTGGGATGGTTGGCTAACAGCGATAAATCTTGAATGGAATCGTCACTCAGATTGAGATATGTCAAGGAATGTAGTTGCCCGATCTCTGGTGGCAGGGATGCGAACTGGTTGTCACCCAAATCTAGCTCTCTCAAGGAATGCAGTTGCCCAATTTTTTCTGGTAGGGATGCAAGCTGGTTGCCTTCCAGATAGAGATATGTCAAGGAATGCAATTGCCCAATTTCTGCTGGCAAGGATGCCAGTTGGTTGTACTTCAAATCGAGATATGTCAAAGAATGCAGTTGCCCAATTTTTGCTGGTAGGGATGCAAGCTGGTTTAAGCTCAGATTGAGATATTTCAAGGAATGCAGTTGCCCAATTTCTGCTGGCAAGGATGCAAGCTGGTTTAAGCTCAGATTGAGTTTTGTCAAAGAATGTAGTTGCCCAATCTCTGCTGGCAAGGATGCAAGCTGGTTTAAGCTCAGATTGAGTTTTGTCAAAGAATGTAGTCGCCCAATCTCTGCTGGCAAGGATGCAAGCTGGTTTAAGCTCAGATTGAGTTTTGTCAAAGAATGCAATTGCCCAATTTCTGCTGGTAGAGATGCGAGCTGTTTGCCTCCCAGAGAGAGTTCTGTTTCATCTAAAGAATTTAGAATTAGCTGTCGAAGTTCTTCCATCTGCGACATCGTTTCATCCTTTACCTAAGCGGCGTTGGGTAGGCTCAATTGGGTCGCCTATAACTGAAGCGGCGCGAATACTTCAGCATTTCGTGTTTCTATACACCTATCCCCGGTTTAATTCCAGCTAAGTCTTTACGGCAAATGCTTCCCAGAAAATCTAATTACTACTTGCCGGTGTCTCCCCCGCAATTCGCTTCGCTTCTTCCAAGAGATAATCAAAAAACGTGCGAGCGACAACGGAGAGTTGTTTGCCAGCCGGATAAGCGATATACCAATGACGGCTAATGGGAAAACCCTCCACATCAAGGATAGTGAGTTCGCTGCTGACACCATCCAGCCCTAGCGTGTGGCGAGATAAGACAGAGATCCCTAAGCCACCTGCGATCGCTTGCTTGATCGCTTCATTACTCCCCAACTCCAACCGGACTTTCACCGCAACCTCATGCCGCTCGAATAAATTTTGCACCGATGAGCGCGTCCCCGATCCTGCCTCGCGCATAATAAACGGCTCACCCGTCAGACTAGAGAGAGGGATATTTTTTTGCTGAGCCAGTGGATGATTGATAGGTGCCAACACCACCAACGGGTTTTCTAGAAACGGGTGGCAGCGGATATCCAGATGATCTGGTATTTGGCTCAGAATATACAAATCGTCTAGATTCTCGCTCATACGGCTCAGAATCCGCTCGTGATTCGTCACTTGGAGGGCGATATCAATTCCCGGATAACGCTGGCAAAATGGCCCTAATAAACGCGGGATAAAATACTTCGTGGTTGTAATCACACTCAACCGCAAATTTCCCTGTTTCAGCCCTTTCATTTCAGCCAGAGTCATCTCAAATTGAGCTAATCGCTCGAAGACTTCCCGGCACGTTACCATCAGTTCGCGTCCGGCGTCTGTAAGATAAAGGCGCTTGCCCACCTGCTCAAACAGCGGTGTCCCAACAGCCTTGGTGAGTTGCTTCACCTGCATAGAGACAGTAGGCTGGGTGAGAAATAGTTCTTCTGCCGCACGGGTAAAGCTCCCGTGGCGAGCAACCACTTCAAAAACCTTCAACTGGTGTAGCGTTGCCTGCTTCAAACGCCCTTCTCCTGCCAGTTATAGATAAAACTCTATTGTACCTATCGCAAATAATACCTTTTATCCATGAAGATTCAAGGTTATGATTGAATCACTGAACAAAGTAACAGTCTTCCTTCCTAAAGGCGTTGTACATTTACTTGATGCTTGGTTTGGGAAGTTATCATTCATTTTCATCCTGTGTTTTGCAGGCTGATTTCCCCCAAACATCAGAGTCATAAATGTGCAACGCTTTCCCTATGGCTGAAATTTTCAGCCTCTCTACTGAGTGCTACATTCACAATCTAAGATTTAAATTATTCTTGAACCTGAATTGGTAGCTTAGCTAAATCTGGCAATTCCACCAGCTGTTTTTCCTGTTCCTTGATAGCGACTGGCAATTTCAGGGGTTGGGGTTTCTCCTCTATCCAACAAGCCGCCGCAGGCAGGCATTGCTCCAGGTCGTCCAACGGTCGAGGAATCACCATTAAAGAATTAAATTCCCCAATCCTCTCGGCTTCTTGCATCCCCGCTTCGACAGCCACGGCGACATCTGCCACGGAACCCCGAATAATCGCGGTACATAAACCACCGCCAATCGTTTCGTAGGAAGACAGATACACTTCTGCTGCTTTGAGCATGGCGTCACAAGCTCCAACCATCGCCGGAAAGCCCCGCGTTTCTAATAAACCAACTGCTTGATTGCTGAGACGGCTGTAACCGTTGTTATCGGTAAGTTGGGATAAGTGTTTCCCAAGCGGAAAAATGACTTCCAAATTTGGCAGGGGGCGAGGAATCACCGAAGAGGAAATATACTGACCAAACTGTTCGGCAGTCTGGGCACCCGCTTCGACGGCTAAACGGACATCGGCAATGCCACCTCGGACAATCGCAGTACAGTAACCACTACCAATTTTCTCAAACCCGATGAGCGTTACCCCAGCGGACTTCAGCATCATATCGGCACAGCCGATGATCGCAGGGAAACTCTGAGTCGAAACCATGCCCAAAGCAGTGTCTTTAAAGCTTTTGGATTGACTTTGCCGCTCAAATCGAGCCAGTCCTGGCTGTTGTACCTCCACCGATGACCTCCCAGAGAAACTATTCTTGCGCCTAACTTTAGTATGCCCACAGTCACAGATTAGTTGATAATTGCTAGTGCTGATAACTGCCAAAAGTCAAAACTATGAACTTTGAGTGTCTTTGGGGGGGTGGTTGGCGGATTTATAGTGAGGAAACAAAGTCGTCAGCAGCCGATTGAGGTTCGCTTGTCCATAGACTGGAGTCCCAGCGGTTGGAGATGGCGGCGTTAGCTCGTTCGGGGTGTCTTCGCTGCTGGATGTGGAGAGAGTAGAAGCGATCGCTTGCCCATTTTGAGTTTCCTCGCCAGTGGATGCTGCGGGGACGTCCTCTTGGTTGACTTGCGGATCTAAAACAGCCTCGCTGGAAGCGGCAGTTGGGGTGTCGGCAGTTGGGGTATCAGCAGTTGGAGTATCGGCAATTTGACGAGTGTTATCTCCGAACAGAGAACCCGGTGGCACGACTTGCCAAGACTCCACGTTACTGTTAAAAACCGTCGTCGTGGAACCGATACAGGCATTCGCACCAATCTTGCTTTTGCCGACGACAAGGACGCCAGCTCCCAATACTGCCCCTGTTTCCACTTCTATGGTGCCTTCGTAGGCATGAAGAATGGTTCCCATGCCGATGCAGACACCCGCAGCAATGATAATTTTACTGTCTGGAGCTGCTTGCAGGATTGCTCCCGGACCGATCGCAGCACCGTCATCAATGCTTACATCCCCTTTCACATAAACTTGAGAGTTGCCAAGTGGCGGCAGTAGCGGCAAGTGCATGGGGCTAGAAAGTAAGGAGTGGCGAAATAACTTTTGGCTGAAGGAACAAGAATTGAATTTTTCTTTTTTACCCTTCATCCCTGCTAAAGGATGAAGAATGAAATTTTTCATTCTTCATCCTTACATTCTTCATCCTTGTTCTAGCGGCTACCGCTCTTCGCTGGCTGTTGAATCAGCAACGGTTTGTTGACGCGACGCTTGGCTTTGGGGTCAATTCCAAAGAAGCGCACGTACTCTCCGGCGTGGCTAGCCATGCAAGCTTCCAAAGCAGCGATCGCTTCTACTTCCCGATTTGTTTCAATCGGAGAGCAAGTGTGCCAAGAACTGGTGCGGAAGCGGCGCTCATCGGCGTGTTCCGTGCCAATCTTGTAGCCTTGAGCCAATATATTTCGCACCTGCTCAATCGCTTCTGAATTTAACAGAGAACTGTTTTCAATCTGCGGAGCGCTGGCTGTTGAACTCTTAGCTGTTGAACTATTGCCTGGGGCAGTGTTGGCACCCTTCGCCGTAGGTGCGCCGTCGGGACGTTGGATAATTTGCTCTAGCACCCGTCGCTTGGCTTTGGAGTCAATGCCAATTAAGCGCACGTATTCCCCTGGGTGTTCGGCTACGATTGCTTCTAAAGCTGCGATCGCTTCCGATGCCGACCGAGCTTCGATTGCTTTCCCACTCGTCCAGGAACTGGTGCGGAAGCGGCGTTCGTTCGCATATTCGGTACTAATCTTGTAGCCTTGATTCAGCAGGCTTTGCACTTGTTGTGCCAAGTCGCCGCCGAGCTGTGCGCTAGCGGTGTTAGCCGGTGATTGAGCGCTACCGTTGTTAGATTTAGTGTTAGCAGTTTTAGTTGCTTTGGCTTGTGTGGGTGCCTGCCCGCCGGGACGTTGGATAATTTGCTCTAGCACCCGTCGCTTGGCTTTGGAGTCGATGCCAATCAAGCGCACGTATTCCCCTGGGTGTTCGGCTACGATCGCTTCTAACGCTGCGATCGCTTCTGACGCTGACCGAGCTTCGATTGCCTTACCACTTGTCCAGGAACTGGTGCGGAAGCGGCGTTCGTTCGCATATTCGGTACTAATCTTGTAGCCTTGATTCAGCAGGCTTTGCACTTGTTGTGCCAAGTCCCCACCCTGGAAGCTAGCGGTGTTAGCGGGTGATTGGGTGCTACCGTTATTAGATTTAGTGTTAGCAGTTTTAGTTGCTTTGGCTTGTGTGGGTGCCTGCCCGTCGGGACGTTGGATAATTTGCTCTAGCACCCGTCGCTTGGCTTTGGAGTCAATGCCAATTAAGCGCACGTATTCCCCTGGGTGTTCGGCTACGATTGCTTCTAAAGCTGCGATCGCTTCCGATGCCGACCGGGCTTCGATTGCTTTCCCACTCGTCCAGGAACTGGTGCGGAAGCGGCGTTCGTTCGCATATTCGGTACTAATCTTGTAGCCTTGATTCAGCAGGCTTTGCACTTGTTGTGCCAAGTCACCGCTAAAAGAGGCACTCGTCGAGGCTGGTGTAGCTGCACGGCGATCGCGCCCACCTTGGTTGGGTTGACTCATCTCATCCCGAATAGGTGTAATACACGCAGTATCTCCAGCACACAGATAGCCAGCTCTTAGTGCCTCATTAATCCCAACGACATGACGGCTAAAGTCGGTATCTTGTGCTTGCACATCCGATAAGCGGTCAGCTTGCTGCTGATTGGTAATCACCGCTCCCGAAGGTACATACTTTCCTGGAGGAATCTCTACATCCTGAATCAAGGCGTGCATCATCACAATGCAGCCTTTGCCCACCCTAGCGTTAAATACCGTAGAGCGGAAGCCAATAAAGCAATTATCCCCAACATAAGCGGGGCCGTGAATCAAAGACATATGGGTTAAGGAAGCATTCTTCCCGACCCACACCGAGTATTCCTGATTGTCATCCCCAACGACTCGACCTTGTTCCAAACCGTGAACCACGACACCATCTTGGATATTCGTGCCTTCGCCGATGTAGAATGGCGCTCCTTCATCAGCTCGGATCGAAGTTCCCGGTGCAATTAACACCTGAGGGCCAATCCGCACATCTCCAATAATGTTGGAAAAAGAATGCACGTAAGCGCTTGCGTCAATCTTCGGTTCCGCCAAACTTTTTGACCAAGGGGTCGGGGGAGCCGCAAAGCTGCGGGCTGCCATATCTCTAAACCTCACTAACTGAACAAAGTAACTAACGATATTGTTCTTTCTTGCTGTACAGGAGGCGATTGTCTACACTGACCGTGTCAATAATCGCCACCACCATCGCATCGAGAGGACGCTTTTCGCTGCCATCTACAATCCGGGCAGCACTCCCACGGCTAACCAGAACCCACTCATCTATACCAGCGCCTACCTGATCGCCAGCTACCTCGTATTGGGGTAGGATCTGCCCCTCTTCATCAATAAATTGCAACAGCAATAGCTTGACGCCTCGAAGGCCAGGCTCTTTATGGGTGCTAACAACCGTGCCACGAACTTTGGCAATTTGCATGATCGGTAATTGGGGAAAAAAGGAAACAAGGTAATTGGTAATTGGGAAAAAGGTCTTTTCCCATTACCGATGACCCATTACCCCTTACCCATGACCTAATCTTACGGCCTATTGAAAGGACGAATGCCACTAACACTTTCCCGGAATTGTTCAACAGCTTCCGTGTAACGAATGGGCAGAACGTACTCCAGGTTCTCGTGGGGACGCGCAATAATGTGAGTGGACAGTACTTGACCGCCATTCACTCGCTTTACGGAATCAACGCCCGCCGATACAGAAGCCTGTACTTCCGAAACATCTCCCCGAACGATCACGGTGACGCGACCGCTGCCAATTTTTTCATAACCCACTAGCGTGACGCGGGCAGCTTTTACCATCGCATCCGCAGCTTCCACAACGGCAGGAAAGCCTAGTGTTTCAATCATTCCAACTGCAATTGCCATCAGTTCTTCCTTCGCTTAATTTAAGTGTTTTGACTTGAAAATTTGGACTTTTCGGGGTTTCGAGTTGAGACGCGACCTAAAAATATATAAGGGAACACCGCCACCGGAGCGCTGCTGGCGTCTTCACCCTCCTTACGTCCGGAACTGTTCGACAACTTCCGTGTATCGAATCGGTAGCACATACTCCAGGTTCTCATGAGGACGCGCAATGATGTGAGTGGACAGAACTTCTCCGCCATTCACGCGCTTGGCTGCATCCACTCCGGCGGATACTGACGCCTGCACCTCAGACACATCCCCCCGAACAATTACCGTTACCCGGGCACTGCCAATTTTTTCATAGCCTACCAGTGTAACTCGAGCCGCTTTAACCATCGCATCCGCAGCTTCTACAATCGCTGGAAAGCCCTTGGTCTCAATCATTCCAACCGCAATTGGCATTTATTATCTCCTACCTAGTGGGACCTACACTCGCCTTAATTTGTACTTCTTGTAAAATTTGGACGAGGACACCCATTCTTTCATCTCAAGAACTATCGCTTAGCCTCGCATCATTAAGCATAGAGAAGCGAGGCTTACTTGACAATATAAACTATTATGATATTTTTATATTAAAGAGTTTAAGAAAACTTAACGGTCGTCAAAATGGCGTTTCTGTTCAATAAAAGCTTATCCGTTTCTGGAATGCTTCCTTATGTTTTATAATTTCTTTATTACTTTTGAATAGTCTACAGGATTATCTCCTGTAAACCGCACTGGGGGGGATTTTCAAAAAAAAATGAAGACTTTCCTAGGGCTTAGTCCGTGTCAAAATTAGACACTAATAAGCGAAAGCTTTTCAAGGTATAAATTTTTCAAATTTGCTTTATAAACACAGGTATAGTAGGTAAACATACCGATGTTTTTAATAGCTATGAGGAGAGTTCAAGATGAGTATAAATAATTTTTGGAGTTCTCAAGTGTTAATTTACAGCAAAAAAACGTCATACTGAAAAAAAAATAAACCTATTAATCTGACGTTTACAAGATCGCCATAGTTTGCCTGGGAACTACTTCCGAGTGCCTCTTGGTGAGCAAGTCGATTGATGAAGAAAATAGCAAGGGCTTTCCTAATATGACAGAGTTTCTCACCCAGACAAGTTGGTGGGTGCCTTTCTATGGATTACTGGGGGCAGTTCTTACCCTGCCGTGGTCAACTGGATTTATTCGTCGGACAGGCCCACGCCCAGCAGCTTACTTTAACCTGTTGATGACTATCTTGGCGTTTGTACACGGCACGATTGTCTTCAGAAGTACCTGGAACCAAGAGCCGATAAAGCTTGTATTCCATTGGCTACAGGTGGCAGATTTAGATCTGACCGTTGCTTTGGATATCTCAGCCGTAAGTGTTGGGGCAATGGAGCTAGTGACGGGCTTAAGCCTCCTGGCGCAACTGTTTGCCTTGGGGTATATGGAGAAAGACTGGGCATTAGCTCGCTTCTTTGCCTTGATGGGATTTTTTGAAGGGGCGATGAGTGGCTTAGCCATTAGCGACTCTTTGTTTCTCACCTATGCCTTGTTGGAAGTGCTGACCCTTTCCACCTATTTACTGGTAGGGTTCTGGTATGCTCAGCCGCTAGTGGTGACAGCCGCGCGAGATGCCTTCCTAACCAAGCGGGTGGGAGACATCTTGCTATTGATGGGGGTGGTAGCGCTATCAACTGTAGCAGGAACCTTGGATTTTCCCGATTTATATGAGTGGGCGGAAACGGCTACCTTATCGCCATTAACATCCACGTTATTAGGATTGGCATTGATTGCTGGGCCGGTGGGAAAATGTGCCCAATTCCCGCTGCATCTTTGGCTAGATGAGGCGATGGAAGGGCCTAACCCGGCTTCAATCTTGCGAAACTCGGTCGTGGTGGCTTGTGGTGCTTATGTGCTGATTAAACTCCAGCCAATCTTAATCCTTTCCCCGGTGGCTTCGGCGACCTTGGTGGCGATTGGCACAATGACGGCGATTGGTGCTTCGTTGGTGGCGATCGCGCAGATTGATATTAAACGAGCTTTATCCCATTCCACCAGCGCTTACTTGGGTTTGGTGTTTATCGCCGTCGGGTTGCAATGGACAGGTTTCGCCCTGATGTTGCTGTTTGCCCACGCGATCGCCAAAGCGTTATTGTTCATGAGTATCGGTTCCATCATCATCACCACCAACAACCAAAACCTTACGGAAATGGGCGGTCTCTGGTCGCGGATGCCAGCGACCACCACTGCCTTTTTGGTCGGCAGCGCTGGATTAGTCGGACTCTTACCATTGGGAGGCTTTTGGGCGCTGCGCCTGGGGATTGATGACTTTTTCACAAACCAACCCTGGCTGGTAGCAGTCTTGCTCTTAGTTAACTGCCTGACCGCCGTAAATTTGACTCGCGTGTTTCGTCTGGTTTTCTTAGGCGAACCCCAGGCAAAAACTCGCAGGGCACCAGAGGTTCCTTGGCCGATGGCTGTGCCGATGGTGTCTTTGATCGTAGTCACACTGCTCGTCCCTGTGATGATGCAGCGCTTGTCACTGCTGCCTGATTGGGAATATCTCAACCAACAAGCGTTGCTGCTACTGGTGATTTCCGGCTTAATTGGCACAGTTCTAGGAAGCGTGATTTATCTACCCAGAACTTGGTCTAGATCCGTTCGGATTCCCTTCAGATTTCTGCAAGACTTGTTCGCCTACGACTTTTATATTGACCGACTTTACCGCGTGAGTGTGGTTTTTGCAGTTGACCGACTTTCCCGGTTAAATGCTTGGATCGATCGCTATGTAGTAGATGGATTCGTTAACTTGGTTGGCGTTGCCACAATTTTCAGTGGGCAAAGCTTAAAGTACAACGCTACAGGTCAGTCCCAGTTTTATTTACTCACCATCCTCGTAGGATTAAGCGTTTTAAGCATTCTCATACTCTGGCCCATTTTAAGTGTTTTGAGTTCCGAGTTGTCCTTAGGTAATTGGTAAGAAAGAATGGGTAATGGAATCCCCAATCCATTCCCTCTTACCCTTACGACCAACTACCAACTACCCATTAAAAATTACCCGTTCCCTAGTATGCTCAGTGCTTTGATTTGGTTGCCGGTAATAGGTGCTGCGATAATCGGGTTTCTGCCCGGAACCATGAACCCGCAAGTCCCCCGGAAAGTGGCTCTGGCTGTTATTAGTGGTGTCTTTATCTGGTCTATTTTCCTAGTGAGCCAGTTTCAATATACAGAGGGACTGTTACAGTTTTCTGAGTTTATCCCTTGGATTGACACCTTAGGATTGACCTACCATCTCGGTGTGGATGGCTTGTCTTTGCCTTTGCTCGTTTTAAATAGTCTTTTAACAGGAATAGCGCTTTACAGCACGAATGACTCTATTCAGAGACCTCGGTTCTATTACGCTCTAATTTTATTGTTGAATGGGGCTGTCTCTGGTGCCTTTTTAGCGCAGGATTTGCTGTTGTTTTTCCTCTTTTATGAGGTAGAACTGATTCCGCTATATCTGTTGATTGCTATCTGGGGAGGACAACGGCGAGGCTACGCAGCCACAAAGTTTCTTATTTATACGGCAGTCTCTGGAATTCTAATTTTGGCATCTTTCTTTGGGTTAGTGCTACTCAGTGGTGCCTCGACGTTTGAATTTGAAAAATTGTATGCCCTGTCCCTACCATTAGGGACACAATTTCTGTTGTTGGCAGGAATTTTGGTAGGCTTTGGCATCAAAATTCCTTTAGTTCCCTTCCACACCTGGTTGCCGGATGCTCACGTAGAAGCCTCAACGCCCGTTTCCGTCCTGTTGGCTGGTGTGTTGTTGAAGTTAGGAACCTATGGGTTACTGCGGTTTGGATTGGGTTTGTTTCCCGAAGCGTGGGCGGTTGTGGCACCTTGGTTGGCGACTTGGGCGGTCGTGAGCGCGTTGTATGGTGCATTCAATGCGATCGCTCAAAAAGATATGAAAAAAATGGTGGCTTATAGCTCCATTGCTCACATGAGTTACATCCTATTAGCCGCCGCCGCCGCCACCCCCCTAAGCCTGATGGGAGCCGTCTTCCAAATGATTGCCCACGGCTTAATTTCATCGCTCCTGTTTCTGGTGGTAGGTGTCGTTTACAACAAGACAGGCACCCGCGATATAGAAACTCTCAAGGGTTTGCTCAATCCAGAGCGCGGCTTGCCCCTAATTGGTAGCTTGATGATAGTCGGGGTCATGGCAAGTTCCGGGATTCCCGGCATGGTAGGTTTTATTTCAGAATTTTTGGTATTCCGGGGCAGTTTCCCCGTGTTTCCGGTTCAAACCCTCCTGTGTCTGGTGGGAACAGGTTTAACCGCCGTATACTTTTTGCTTTTGGTTAACCGCGCCTTTTTCGGACGCCTGTCTGAAAAAGCTATGAATTTGCCACCCGTCCAGTGGAGCGATCGCTACCCGGCGATGCTTTTAGCAGTTCTGATTGTCATCCTGGGAATACAGCCTAACTGGATGGTGCGTTGGAGTGAATCCACGATGACAGCCATGCTCAACCGATCGAGTATGGTCGCGGAAGTTTCTCCGATTGCTAAATCGGTGGATATCAAAACCGAATAGACCTAATACCCCAACTTTCTTCCCGACCAGGGAAGCGGGAAAATGACTCCTCTCCCCTCTTAGGGAAGGAGTCGGGGGAGTCAATCAGCAGGCAGTTCTGAAAATATTTCCTCTTTTAATTTTTTCATACACATTTTACGATTACGAATAAGTCTCATGCCAAGCACCGCTTTAAAATTTTCAAATCACCCTCTAGCCGCGTATATTAACCGGCTGCAATCTGGAAAAGCTTTACTTGAGGATACGCCAGAGAATGTATTAGAAGTTGTCGGCATTCTCAAAAGCTATGGAATCGTCCTGGATGCTTATTATAAAAATCTCCTCTACATTGCCGACCATCAATTCTTAGTGCTGTTTCCCTTCTTTAAATACTTCAATGGCGAGATTACTTTTAAGAAGTTGCTGCGCCATTGGTGGCACGACCGGATTAATTATGAGTACGCCGAGTACGTGATGAAGGTGATGCTATGGCACGGTGGCGGTAGTATGGATGCTTACTTAGATTCACCGGAGTTTTACCAGCACGCGAGAACTGCAATCGAAGCCAAAATTAAAACAAACTTGCCCATTAGAGGTCTGGACAAACTGTTTCCAGAGTTTTTGCTCGAACAAGTCCGTCAGCAAGTTTATTACAGCGCTCTCGGTCAATTCTGGGAGGTGATGAGCGAAATGTTTCTCACCTTATCTGACCGCTATGACCGAGGAGAAATCAAATCAATCCCTGATGTGGTAGAACATATCCTGGCGGGTTTGGTCGCAGCGGCGGCTTCGCCAATTACTTACTCAGTAAAAATTCAAGACAAGGTTTATGACATCATTCCCAAATCAGCCGGGTTAACCTTTTTACCTGATGTCGCTGTGCCCTATGTGGAAACGATTTTCTTTAGAGGGACGCCTTTCTTAGGAACGGTTTCCTATAATGCCCAGGCTCAGCAAATTTCTCCCGATCAAAGTAGATTTGAATACGGCGCTCTCTATGCCGATCCACTGCCGGTTGGCGGTGCTGGAATTCCACCGACGCAACTGATGCAAGATATGCGTCATTTTATACCCGAATATTTATACGAGTTATACCGTCGCAGCCTTCGGGGAGAAGATGATTTGCGGGTGCAAATTTGCATCAGTTTCCAAAAGTCGATGTTTTGCGTGACGACTGCCGCAATTTTGGGACTGGCACCCCACCCCATTGACACCACCGATCCCTCTGAGCAAGCAGCGAATCAAGCTTATTTAGCGAAATGGATGGATCGGTTTATCACCTCGCGCTTAAATGACGTGAATGGTTAAAGAGTCGATTACTGGTTAATGTTGATTTGAGAAGTAGGGGCATGGTAGTTTCATGCCCTTACAGATATTTAAAACACGATCGACACAGTACTCAATTCACTCTTCGTTTTTGAAAACTTGTGTCGCGAGCAAAGCTAAGGCAACGGTACTAGCGATCGCGCCCAACTGGAGAGCAGGATTTTTAGCCAACCAGTCAGAAACGCTCGGTATCACCAGATTGCTAAAATCTCCATCAACTCTAGTATCGCCGGGAACAGGCTCATAAAGGTTGTTCCGATCATCAGGGGACTTCGGCTCGTTGGTGCGTTGAGCTTGGAAGCCAACGAGCAGCAACAAAGAATCCACCAGTTCCGGCGATAGCCGCTGTAGCGCATCTAGCGCTCTAGCAGCATCCCCAACCAAGAAGTCACGAGTTGGATGTTCAGCGACGTAGAGGATCGCGTCAGCGACCAGCCTGGGGTCATAGTAGGGCGGTATCCCTGACGGCTTCACGCCTAGCTTGGTGAGACCATTGTTCCAGAAGGGTGTATTGATGACCGCTGGTTTTACACTCGTCACGCTGATGGGGATGCCCTCATGTTGTAGCTCGACGCGCATTGCTTCGAGGAATCCCTCAATCCCATGCTTGGCTGCGGAGTATGCACTTTGATAAGGGAGACTTCGCACGCCCTCCATTGAAGAAATGTGGATTAGCGCCCCCCGTCCCTCTCGCTTGAGATGGGGTAGCGCCGCCATTGCACCGTATACCTGCCCCATCAAGCTAACATCAATAACGCGCTTAAACTCTTCTGGTGTGGTGTTGTCGAATGTGGCAAAGATGCCCACGGCAGGGAGGTGTACCCAGGTATCGAGCCGCCCGTATACCTCTACGGTACGATCTGCGATCGCCTTCACCTGCTCGAATTCTGACACATCAGCTACCACAGCCGTTGCTTCACCACCAAGGCTACGAATCTCGTCCATCAAGGATGCTAGCTTCGACTCACTACGAGCTGAGACAACTAACTTTGCCCCTTTCTTGGCGAACTGAAGGGCTGTCTCGCGCCCGATGCCGCTGCTCGCCCCAACGACGGCAACAACCTGCTGATTGATTGGTTTTAGTTGCATTAATGCTACTCCTTAAAGTTTTTATGCCAAAAAATTCACCTCTAAAGGTAAAGTTTTTCTAGAACGTTTGGTCTAATTGGAATCTACAAAATCAACTTTTCAATAATTACATCATACTAAGCAATAGCGAAACAAACATTGTACTTAAGCAGAGTTAAAAGCGCTCTGGATATTGTAAAAATCAAAAATTAGGATCTTGCCTGATTCCTCATCAGTTAAAAGGGGCATATTGGAAGCCGCGATCGCTTGCTCAATCTACTGATAACTATTCAGACAAATTTATGTGCTTCTAAGCAGAATAATTACTATGCCTTCACTCAACTTCTACCCAAAGCATAGTTTAGCATTAAGCTACGAAGTGCCCGTAGATACATAGAGCTTTAAATTCACGATGAATAAAGTTTTTTATTTGCAGGAACAATAAATTTTCATCCTATTTGTGGATTTTGCTAGTCTCATCTTTAGATATGTTGCATTTATAGGTATTCGCAGGATTCACATAAAGCATTATGGCTGATAAAACTAGGAAAGCAGACAACGAAGGCAATACACGCAAACAAGGAAATCTTTCAGATATACCCATTGAAGATACTGACCTAGTTTCAGATATCCCCGTAGAAGATACTGGCGAACCAATTATTTCAGATTTACCCCAGGCAATTACTGAATCCTTGGGAACGGGTGTTGCCCAAGAGCCAGGACTAGAAATTGGTGGGCGAACCATGCGCGATCGCATGGAGCAGTACACATCGGCTGGCCCAGAACTAACCGGCGGTGATATTGATGCTCGTTGGGATCAGGCGGAAGCGGTTGGTGACGAAGCAGTAGGGGGAACTGTTGCTACTCCCGATCAGAATGTTGTTGACGAACTCGGAGTTGCTGTTGGGCTTGATTATGACGACGGCGTATCTCTTCAGACAAATGAGATTTTGGAGTCACGGGACGCTGGTCGATGGGAGTTAGACCCCATGTCTGCGGAAGATTATCCGGAGCATTGAGTATTGTGTGGAGCGCGATCGCATTTTCAGTGAGATTCCAGTAAACCCTTGCAATCAGGGAACTCCCAGAAAAAAATTATCAATCTAGATTAATCCTACTAAGAGCAGTTTATGGCAACCCCAGATCCCGACACCAGACCAATAGACCTAGAAATCACTGGAAACATTGATACACCAGATACACCATCGATGCCAGCTCCCGATGCCTATGTTAATCTAGGCGATTCGGCAAGCAACCCGCTAATTATTTCGCCGCTGTCGGAAGAAGCAGAAGCAAAGGACTATCAGGAAGAGACTGAAGATGCCGAACGCTCAACAGCAGCTAGTGAGGGAGAGTAACATCTGTTGGCAGGGTTCGCAGGGCGATCGCTCCGAGGACGACAACACTTGCGATCGCGCCCCACTTCAGAACCGGATTTTTATCCACCCAGTCGGTAAGGCTCGGTATCGCTAAGTTGCTAAAATCTCCCTTGACTCGGTCATGGGCTGGGATAGATTCATAAAGATTGTTTGGCGCATCGTCTGACTTTGGCTCGTCGGTGCGCTGGAGTTTAAAGGCAACACGCTGCAATATGGCATCTACCAGTCCAGGCGAAAGCCGTTGAAGCAAATCTAGCGTTCTAGCCGCATCCCCAACGAGGAAGTCACGGGTGGGATGTTCGGCAACGTAGAGAACCGCGTCAGCGACCAAGCTGGGTTCGTAGAAAGGCGGTAGGCTGGCTGGCTTCACACCTAGCCGGGTGAGCGCATTGTTGTAGAGGGGTGTGTTGACGGCGGCGGGTTTGACACTCGTCACGCTGATGGGGATTTTCTCATGTTGCAGTTCGACGCGCAGGGCTTCGATGAATCCCTCCATACCGTGCTTTGCGGTGCAGTAGGAACTCTGAAGCGGGAGACTGCGCCTGCCCAAGACGGAAGAGAGATGGATCAGCGCCCCTCGCCCCTCACGCTTGAGATGGGGTATCGCCGCCATCGCACCGTATGCCTGCCCGACCAATCCGACATCAATAACGCGCTTAAACTCTTCTGGTTTTGTCTTATCGAAGGCGGCATAAACGGCAATCGCGGGGCAATGCACCCAGGTATCGAGTCGCCCATACACCTCTACAGTACGGTCTGCGATCGCTTTGACCTGCTCGAATACCGTCACATCGGCGACGATAGCAGTTGCCTCACCGCCGAAGCTTTTAATCTCGTCCACCAAGGACGCTAGCTTTGACTCACTGCGAGCAGAAACGACCACCTTTGCCCCTTTCTTGGCAAATTGGAGGGCTGTTTCCCGCCCGATGCCGCTGCTCGCTCCCACGACTGCAACGACCTGCTGATTGATTGCCTTCAGTTGCATCAATGCTACTCCTTAAAGTCCTCATTAAAAATTCTTCACCTCTGGTGGTGAAGCCAATCTAGAAATGCTTGATTTAAGTGAAATCTACGAGTTCAACTTCTACCCAAAAAATAAGCCAGAGCAAGCGTGCCTACATCAGCCGCAGGGTTGACAGTTCTCTAAGCACCAACTCCAGCAAGAAACTGGCTCAACTCAGCACTGAAAATCTCCGGGCGTTCGACATGGGGTAAGTGACCGCAATCGGGGATTAAGGCGAGGTGTCCTTGCTTTAGGCGGCTAACCGCGTCGTGAGCTTGCTCTTTTGGGAGAACCAAATCCTCCGTCCCCCACACGACAAGAGTCGGCATTGGTAACTCTCCTAGAGAGTCGAGAAACACTTGATGCTGTCCAAATACATTCAGTTGGGCGCGCAGCGAGGTCAGAGTAGCTTGGAGAAAACCGGGCATCTGAGACATTCGCTCTTGCTCTGCTATCCACACCGCGGGAGCCTGCGCGGGGTGGGCGAAGAACAGTGTCGCCCGTAACCAAGACCGCATTTTAGCGCCAGGAGGCGTTTGGCACCCAACGATCGCTACATCCCCATACCCAGGTAAAGTTAACTGAGACAGCAACGGGGTGACAGCGTAACCAAGCCCGGAACTATCTACCAGCACCAAAGCTGCGACTTGTTCGGGACGGGATAGGGCAAAGCGTAACGCAACTTGACCGCCTAGGGAGTTGCCGACTAGCACCGCCCGCTCAATTCCCAGCGCGTCAAGAAAATCTACCAAGAACTGCTTAAGAAACTCTGGCGTGTACTCAAGGGATGGTTTGGCACTATCACCAAAACCGGGAAAGTCCGGCGCATAGACGTGATAGGTAGCTCCCAGGTTGGGAAGCACCCAAGACCAATCAAGAGCGCTGGCACTATCTCCATGTAGCAGCACTAACGGTAGACCATCATCGCCTGCTTTAAAGTACCGGATGCTTAAACCGCTCACATTGATTCGCCGCTCTTCAACCTCTGTTTTCACGCTTGGCTCCAATCCCATCTAAATAATGAAGTTTAATTATTAGTGTTGAATGTTCATTCAACCCAATGCGATCGCTATCGCCCTTAAGTGTGATGAGCGCCGTTGACTCTCACAACTTCGCCAGTGACGTAGCTGCTTGCGCTCGGTGAAAGCAGGAATGCAACTGCCCAAGCAACTTCCTCCGGTTTACCGAAGCGACGAAGCGGAATCTCGGACACAATGCGCTCTTTCACCTTATCTGGCACCGACTTAACCATATCAGTCTCAATAAATCCCGGTGATACAGCGTTGACTCGTACCCCATAACGAGCCGCCTCTAAAGCGAGGGACTTGGTTAAACCAATCACAGCCGCCTTGGTTGCGGCATAGTTAGTTTGACCGATGTTTCCCCGTTCACCCGAAATCGAGCTGATGCAAACCACAGAGCCTTCTTTCCGCTCGTACATTTTGGGGATAACGGGCATCAAGGTGTTGTAAACGCCTTTCAAGTTAGTGTTAATTACGGCATCCCAGTCTTCGGTTGTCAATTTGGGAAAAAAGTTGTCTTGGGTAATCCCAGCATTCGCCACAATCCCGTAAATTGACCCTAGTTTCTGTTCAACCTGTTCTGCTACTGCTTCCATCGCTGCTTTGTCGGTTACATCAGCTTGGATTGCGATCGCTCCATGCTGACCATTGGTAGCACTGCGGTGGGTGTAAGCTACCTTAGCTCCCAGCTCCTCCAAGAGACTGATGATAGCGGCTCCTATCCCTCTACTACCGCCCGTTACCAAGACGACTTTATCTTCCAGTCCCAAAGATGCCATGAGTCACTTCTACATCCTATTTCGATTACTGATTCCAGTGTCTTCGCCGCAAAACACCAATATTTGCAGTTGTAGTTGAGCAACAGTGAAACCCAACAAATCTTGATTAATGTTGTGAGCCAGCGATTTAGATACCCGACTTCTCCAAAAAGTCGGGTATCTCGGCTTCACGAATCATTTAGGACTGCTATAGGAGCCGTGAATTATTGCAATTACGCTGACATTTCTTGCTGAATCTTGCTCTTAGCGGCTTTAAATTCAGTAGCCATTTGCTCTTTCTGCTCAGTGCTACAATTTTTGTCAATTGCCGTGAACATCGTAAATTCTTCTTGGCGAATGTGGTCGCCAACCACTTCCATTAGGTCTTTAATTTTTGATCTGAAATGGTCGGCATTAGCAGGGTCAATCGCCTTAATTTCATCGAGCATCTGCTTCATTTGCGCTTGCTCGTCGTAAAGCTCTTGAGTGTTGTCATCGCCGTAGAACGAGCGTACTTTCGGGTACACTACTTCTTCTTCTGCTTGAGCGTGTGTTAATAAATCTTTGTAGATTTGCCCGAAATACTCTTGGAGCTTTTGAGGATCTTTCGTCGCTCCAACTTCAGTAAAAAGTGTATTCACTTTCTCGTGATCCAGCCGGATAAGGGTCTGGATATTCATATCTTGCTTGTCAGTGTTTTGCGTAACCACACTGCCAGCTACACCCGATAGGGCGGCAACTGCATCTTGCACCCTTGCCCAGAGTCCCTGATGCGCGTCTTGACCAGTCATTTCGCGGACTCCCACCTGTTCGAGCATCCCCTTGAGTTGTTCTTGGTGAGCGCGACCCTCGAAGTTGACAGTATTCAGAGGCCCAATTGCCACTTCAATATCCGCCCCTACAACCTGAGCGGCTTTGTGGATCATGATTCCACTCATGGCTTGACCATGCTTCATCAGTTCATGGTGAATGAGTTTCTGATAATAAGTAAACTCATCGCCGGACATCATCTGCTCAAACTGCGGAATAAATATCTTGGTTGCAGGACTCGGTTCAGATTGAATGCCGTATTGAACGATTACAGTGTCTATAACGCCCAGATTTTTCTGGTCATCAGAAAGCATATTCTGGAGACGTTCGCGAACATCTTCATAAGGGCAGGCATCAATGAGTTTTTGATCGTTAGAGATGATTAAACTTTGAAAGGCTCTCAGGTCTGCCAATCTTTCGCCAATCGCCATCCGCTTTGTATCGTCTATTGTTGTAACCATGCTTTGTTATCCTGTAGGAAAATAGTTTGATTGATACCCGTTTCACGGCAAAGGTAATGTAGCTCAATACGAGTTACCCAAATATTACTCAGAGAGTTTTTAGAGGCGTTGTTCACGCCTTGCTTTGAGAACCCGAACGAACACCACTACCTTAGTTCTGGAAATGGGTTATTTCAAGCGAAAAAAACCTTGAATATCTTGATTTTGTCGTTGATCCAGTTCTCTTCCACCTAGCCCAGGTTAGATGTTTTGGTTTAGTCCACGAAAAGCTGAGTTGAGTTACTGAACCAAGAATTCTACGGCTATACGTTGTAAAAACCTTGGAAGTGTCAATTATCCAAGCCGCTCAATTGCGATCGCAGTTCCGCCACCAGTTCCATGACACACCGATGCCAGTCCCATCTGTCCATTTCGCTCCTGTAAGGCGTTGAGCAGGGTGACGATAATTCGCGCCCCCGACGCACCGATGGGATGCCCCAGCGCGATCGCTCCCCCATAGACATTCAGCTTCTCGTAAGGAATGCCCAGCTTGCGGTTGAACAGCACGCTGCTTAGAGCAAAAGCCTCGTTGTTCTCGAACAAGTCAAAATCGTAGATTCTCATCTTGAGCTTGTCTAAAAGCTTGTTGACTGCCAGAATCGGAACCTCTGGGAAGCGCCAAGTTTCTCCACCTATCGACGCTCCCCCAAGGATACGGGCTAAGGGTTTGAGGTTATAGCGTTCTACCGCCATTTTGCTTGCCAAAACTAAAGCTGCGGCTCCATCGGATATCTGACTGCTGTTTCCAGCCGTGAACACCCCATCTTCCCGAAAAGCAGGCTTTAGCTTGGCAAGGCTCTGCAAGGTGGTTTCGGGGCGAATCCCCTCATCTTTGTCCACGAGTTGCAAACCTTTTTTTCCCTCTATTTTTATGGGTGCAATCTCCTTGTTGAACCAGCCGTTCTCGGTTGCGATCGCTGCCCTAGCTTGTGAATATAGCGCTACTTCGTCCAAATCCTGCCGCGTCACTTGGTAAGCTGCTGCCAGCCGCTCAGCTTGCTCTCCCATCGTTTCGGTGGTCGTGGAATCGGTAAGACCGTCCTCAAGTAAAATATCGCTGAGTTGCTCTGGCGCACCCAGTAACGTCTTATACCCCCATCTGGCTCGATGCGACAGGAAAAACCCTGTCTGAGACATCGATTCCATGCCGCCAGCCAGTACGATTTCCGCTTCGCCAGAACGGATAGCCGTGGCGGCGTTCATCACGCTCATCATTCCCGACGAACACACCATATCCACTGCATACCCATTCACCGTCTGGGGAATCCCGGTTTTGAAAGCTGCCTGACGGGGCAAAGACTGCCCGTGTCCCGCCCTGAGTACATTACCAAAGATATATAGGTCTAAAGCTTCCCCCGAAACTTCCGCCCGATCCAACGCTGCTTGCATGACGTGGGCACCTAATTCTACTGGGGAAAAACCCGCTAACGCACCTCCGAACCGACCGAGCGGTGTCCGTACTGCCGAGACAATATAGGCTTCTTGCATACATCCTCATTATTTTTTACAATGGCAGGTCTTGTAACTTTACTAACTTAAGGCGGGATATTTCTTGAGGCTACTTTCATTAGTTTCAGGAAGGTTTCACCATTTACAATAAAGTCGAACTAAAGCCAGCCATTGTGATAGCTTTCCGCAAATAAATCAACCCCTATTCTGCGACAAAGGGATTTTTCCCAAGACCGTAACGCCGAGATTCAAAAGATGCTTTTTTGTAAATTATATTTACAATTAACTTAAAAAATTTAGTTTATTTATAAATCATCCATTAGAGCTAATCACCAATTATTATTTGATTAAGATAGTGGACAAATCATCGGGATTCCATAAGAAAGTAACAGGAGTAACACTAATGGATTGGGCAAATAATTTTGAGCAGTTTACCAGACAGTTAAGCGAGTTGCAGAGTGGTATTCTCAAGAGCTGGACTTCTACCATGCCGACTATGCAAGGTTTCAATACACCCAGTTACCGCGAGAATTTCGAGAAAACTTTGAAATTTCAGGAAGAAGTGCTGGCAAGTTCTCTGCAATTTCAGGCTTTGCTGGCTCGTCTGTCAATCGAAACTCAGAAGCAATTGTGGGAGGGATATTTTAATACGATCCGGAGTACACAGAGCCAAAAATCTGAGTGACTATTAGAGTTGTTTTTGAGATACGAGTGGTTTCAGTTTTTTTAGAGTTTGTTTGTAAAACAATTTACTTTACAAACATCCTCTAAGGATTAATAAAGCTCGCCAATGTATTTCTTGGGAGCTTTTTTTACTATAAAACAGTTTTGGAAAAAAGTTTTATATTCGCTTCTTATCATCAAAGCTTTCAATCTAGTAAACAAGCCACAAACCAAAATAAACCTGCTAATTTATTTAATCCTCTACCTACAGAAAGGACATAATGTTAAGCAAGCTTGTACTTTTGAATACAAAGGCCGAAGCTGAACTTTGGAAAGATTTCCTAAAGTCCAGTTACCCGACAAGTAAACTGCGCGATCGCTCAATGTAGAATGATGCCAAGAAGGTTTTGACCGATTCCTCCTCACGCCTCTTGCCATCATGGATTTTAGCCAATTGCTTGTTAGAAAAATAGACGCGATCGCCAAAAACTGGGTTGAAGCAGTCCGCTTGGATAGGCAGATTTCCAGCACTGACGATTTACCCAGATCGGCGATCCGGAATCATATTCCTGATGTGCTAAAAGCGATGGCAACTGTACTTTCCCGCTCCCAAGAAAACGATATTCAGTCCATCGTCCAGAACAGTTTGCATCATGGTGTTCTGCGGGCTGAACAAGGTTTCGCTACCACTGAAATTGCGCGAGAGTATCGTCTACTGCGCCAGACGATCTTTTCCACTTTAGAGGCAGATTTACTAGAGGGTACGGTTCCGGAAGTGATGCGAACCTACAATGCAATTGACGCGACCATCGACGAAGCGATCGCCCAATGCTTCAAAAGTTATGTAGAGGAGCGATTGCAAGAACTACAGCAGGTGCAAAGTCAGGTAGAGTTAACCAATCAAGAACTCACTCGCTTGGTAAAAGCGAATCAGGATAATCTCTCTCAACTAGCCCACGAACTGAAAAATCCTCTGAATTCGATTATTGGCTACTCGGAGCTGATGTTACGCTCTTCACGAAAGAATGTTGAAGTTCAAGACAATTTCCCGAATCTGGAACACATTGAGCGCGTGCTACGCAATAGCAGGCACTTACTGCGCCTGATCAACGATACCCTGGAAATTTCCCGGTATTCAGCAGGGAAGATAGAACTGCACCCAGAACTAATAGATGTACGCTCTTTAATCAACAATGTAGTTGAAATGTTGGAGCCTTTGGCAGCAGCCAAAGAGCTACAAATGGTGGTTGATTGTGATTCGGCTAGTGCCGATAGTTCTGCTGCACGCGCTCCTGAAAAAGTGCTGACAGACGCCTTGCGATTGCAGCAAATTGTCACGAATCTTTTAAGCAACGCAATTCGCTACACAGAGACAGGAAGTGTCCAATTAACGTGTCAGATGTTATCTGATAACCGCTGGTCTATTGCGGTGAGCGACACTGGTATTGGCATTGCTCCTGAAGACCAGGCGCGGGTTTTTGACCCTTTCTTTCAAGCGGGAACTCGCGATCGCATGCCCGATAGCACTGGCTTAGGTTTAGCAATTGTCGCCCAACTGGTAAACCTAATGCAAGGCAAAATCGAGCTGGTATCCCAGGTTGGCCTTGGCTCCACCTTCACCGTCATCTTGCCCCTAGAAGTGAAAACCCTGGAATCAATTTCTTGAATTTTGGTTTTATCTGGTTTTTCTTTTAACTGTATAATTCTTGAAATTATTGAGCAGGATTAACGATACTTTTCAATCGCAAAGATGCTTTAATTCTTGCCATTAACTCCTCAAAATCAATCGGCTTCCGAATGAAGTCATTCGCTCCTAACTCCAATCCTTGAGGGATATTAGCACTCTCACTTGCCGTAATCATCAGAATCGGAATAAAAGGGAGTTGCGGATTTTCCCGAATCCGCCGAGTTACTTCATAACCATCCATTCCTGGCATCATGGCATCCATCAACACTAAATCCGGTGGCGATGCTTCTATCTTGGCTAACGCTGACTTACCATTTCTAGCGCTATCAATCTCATACCCTTCTTCCGCCAAAATCTCCTCTAGGAGGGATACATTATCCTCTAGATCATCTACCAATAAAATGCGTTTAGCTTGAGATTGAGACGATACCATAAAATCGACCCTCCATTTGGGGAAAGATGCTTATAAAAGCTTTTAAATTTTCCAATCTTTTAAATAATAGTTATTTGCTTACTAGCTAACCTCTTACCTAAGGGGAGTTTCACTTAAACCAACGAAAAATCGTGAGAAGAAAAAGAAATCTAAATGTTAAGCCAATTTGTAATTTTGAATACAAAAAGAGATGAAGTGTAACATTTTATAACTACCTCCAGCGTCAGAGGTAGGCATCAAACCGATTCGTGAAAATGGTAAGCAATTTATTCGAGTATCAGCATCGGCAGCATTGGGCGCGATTGCTGCCGAATTGGATGCAGACTGCGTATTCTATTCGTCGGTTGAAAACTCCGTGCAAGCTGATGCGACCGTCAACGCATACGTTATCGAGGATTGCGCTTCATGGAGCCACAACAACTAAGTCAGGAACTGCGGAAAGGACAAAACCCTCACATGAGCCGTCGCCGAGCGATTATCGGCTTGTCTATGCTAGGGGGTTCGATGGGACAGCTCGTTAGCCTATATCAGACCGGGATTATTAGCCATCTACCCGATCCTCCCGGACAAACGCTTTTCGATGCAGACCGCGTTGACGCATCTAACTATGCTTACAGCCGATTTAACTCACCCGATGGCCCGATAATGGTGCTTACTTACGCCATCACCGCTTGGCTGGCGGCTGCGGGTGGTCTCGATCGCGCTAGACGCAACCCGCTCTTACCCATTGCAATGGGTATCAAGATCCTGATTGACGTGGTGACTAATCTTGAGCTAGCTCGTGAAGAGTGGAGCGAGAACAAAGCCTTTTGCGAGTACTGCCAGGTGGCGACGGTTTGCTCGTTAACGTCTCTAGTGCTGGCAGCGCCTGAAGTGATTGCCGCTACTCGCGCCTTGCTGGGGCAGGGCGACAAGAACACCGCAGACGACGCACAGTAAACGATACCAGGAAAGCGCGAAGCACCCTCAATTCCTTGCTTAGGGGCATGGCAGTATGCCCCTACATGAATGATCGGTAAGGGATAAATAAGTTGGTTGTTGCGCTTGGTGAACGAGAAGTGCGCGATTCTCTTTCAGAGACGCTACGCGATCGCTTGGACAATCCCGAAGATTTCGAGCGGATTCAGCAGACGGTGGAAATGTTCAAGGATGTTTTGCCAGAAATAATTGTACAGGATGCCCTATTTCATAGGGGTCTGGCAAATCTTAAACCCGTCACTAAACTTTGACCGGAATTGAGGAGATTTCATCAGATGGTGGTTGAGCGATCGCTGATTTAACGCCTTAAATCAGCAGTGGATACGATTGGCTAAGCCTGTAATGCTTATAGAAAGAGCATTACAGGCTTAGTTTTATCTTCTCAGGAGGAGAAGAGAATTTTGCCTAGATTGACCAACAATCAGACAGTTGCTCTTAGCGACCATTTTTCCCCTGCTAGACAAAGGCGAGTTTCGATAAGCTGGAAGAAACGAACAAGCGCAAGCAGCCTATAAGTTTTTGCTGTTAGCAGTCACAAGAGGATACGACCTACTATTTTTACCATTCATAAACGACTGGACTTGAGTGAGTAGATGCGTTCTACTCTCGCTAAAAATCATGAATTTTGCAAGGTAATCGCCTTTAGTCAAGGAAGATAAGTGATAAAGCCTGAGATCGTCGTCATTGGAGCATCGGCGGGAGGGATGGAAGCCCTGAAAAAGCTCCTTGCTCAACTCCCCTCCAATTTTCCGGGTGCTATTTTTATTGTCTGGCATATTGCCCCAGCGTATCCAAGTGTTTTGCCCCAAATTCTGGATCGGGTTTGCTCGCTGCCAGTCGCCCATGCAATTGACAAAGAGGCAATCAAACCGGGACGGGTTTATGTTGCTCCCCCTGATCACCATCTGCTTGTCGAATCGGGGTATGTCCGAGTCACGAAGGGCCCGAAAGAAAATCGCTTTCGTCCCTCGATTGACGTCTTATTCCGCTCCGCCGCTCGGAGCTATGGAAATCAAGCGATCGGGGTGGTTCTTACTGGAATGCTTGATGATGGGGCATCTGGGCTGTACGCAGTGAAGGAGCAAGGCGGGAAAGCGATTGTCCAAGACCCTTTTGATGCACTTCACGCCTCCATGCCTATCCAAGCGATGAAAGCGGTAGAGGTTGATTGGTGCGTCCCCGTCGCAGAAATGGGCGCTTTATTGATTGAGATGACAAACGAAGCCGTCGAGAAGAAAGGAGGACATCTGGTGTCTGAGCAGATGGACATTGAAGTCAAAGTAGCGCGGGAAGACAATGCTTTTGAGAGCGGCATCATGAAGCTTGGGAAGCTCTCTCCCTATACCTGTCCAGAGTGCCACGGGATGCTTCTGCAACTGAAAGAAGGCAACATTATCCGGTTCCGTTGCCATACAGGACATGCCTATTCCCTAAATTCTCTGCTTGTAGAAGTAACGGAGTCTATTGAAGCCTCACTTTGGAAAACACTTCGCGGGATCGAGGAGAGCGAAATGTTAATGAGCCACATGGCTAAACATCTGGGCGAAACGAACGATAGTGAGATGGCGGAACGCTTTTTGCAAAAATCCGAACAAGCAAATAGGCGAGCTAGCCTAGTTAGGCAGGCGGTGATGAGCCACGAAACGCTAAGTCAGGAGAAGATAATTAACCTGGATGGGTATGAGTAGCGACCAACCAAAAGCTTACAAATCGCCCAAGTTTGCCAAAAATCGACACGATTAAATCACCGCCCTATCTACAATTCACTGAAGATATTGAATCAGGCAAATAACTTTTGAACCGCCATCCTTCAGGCTACCGCCCGCGATCGCAGTACTGAAAAATACGCTAGGCACCTTTTGAACTATCAAGTCTACCTCCACGGCTACTGCTCAGGCTACTGCTCAGACGTTCCCGGCTCAATCCGTGCCCCAAGCTGAAGAATCCGTCCGAGATCGTCAGCGTTTCGCCAAGTTTCAAGTATCTTGCCGTCAGCAATCCAATGAATGAACGTAGCCATGAATGTCTGAGGCTGACCGCGACCGGGTATACCAAGGAAACTGTCTTGGACACAGGTGTTGATCGCACGCACGGCAACTTTGTCACCCTCAGCAATTACGTCTTCAATCGTCCATTTCTGCTCGATAGGCCCCATTGTCCGAAAGAGTTCGCGAACCCCGTCCGGTCCAGGGATAAGCTCTGGCGGACCACCATGCATCCTCCAAGTCGGGGCAGTCATCTCGCAGATATCCTCAATCTTGTGTTCGTTGATGAGTTCAAACCAGCGCCGAGCAATTATTTTGTTGTCCTCGATAGAAGACATGGCTGCCCCTCCTAAGAGTGAGATTAGAAACTGAATGCCACGCACCCATGCAAACCCTAACAGCTAGCTTCCGCGATCGCTTATGAATTTTGCAACACAATCAATAAAGTAATCCTCCGTTCTGGTACAAGCATTTTACTTCAGCCACCCTAGAGAATCCGTTGCGCTCGAACTGCTTGAATGCCTCGCGATTGAAGGAGGGTTCGTCATTTCTGGTCAAACCTTTGGTGTTGTCAACTTAAACAGTTTGGGTTGAGATTAGTAGATTCATGCTTGCAGCCGAGCGATCGCACTATGAATACTGGTGATTTCTTGGGCAATTCGATCCAGTTCTGTGGAAATGGGAGTGCGTTCTCGAATGGCTTGCAGTGTCGGTGTTGCTGTGGCAGTGCGACGATAAACACGATCGAGGTAGTCAGGCTGATGGATAACACCGCTTGCCCAAATAGATTGACAAAGCCTGCAATAAATATCACTAGAAACATCGTTAGAGCCGATAGCCAAAGGGTGCCATCATCTAGATTGGCAAGGAATAGCATCGCTGTAATGCTGATCGCTGCCGCAATCTTGGCTGTTGCCTGCTGGCGATACGCTCCCTCGACGTTTACCAGCGCCACCGACCAGGCTCCCATAACTGCGATCGCGCTAGCAGCCGGATGACCCATCAGCACTCCAACCCCAATTGTGAACCAAAACTAATACAAGGGTCTGCAAACTGGCAGCAATATCAGGCTTACCCGGTTTGAGTTGAAACTGCTGCAACAGCCAGTTCAGCGATCGTTGAGATTGAGAAGACATGCGCCCATCCCATTAGCTGCTATTTGTTATTTGCCTAATGGAAGCACTTTCTGGGTCGGATAGCGATAATGCTGCGTCCAATAATCCCTGTTCCACCGAATACTACCAACTTCTGCATCGCTATTTACTGCCTGTTTTCGCGATCGTTACTATAAACAGTATTAGATGAAGTTCATTGTGCCTCTATCCTTGTGTAGAACTGAAAGGTTTTTGCATTTGTATTGGAACTGTAATATAGCTGCATGACGGTTCCGTAGTTAAGCAGGAAATCTCTGGCACATCTTCATCTGAAGAGAAGAAGAACAGTGCAGAGTAAGCGATCGCAGGAGCGTTGAGCAGAGTACGGCAAGATATCTAAGTGCGGCAACTGTGTATGCAAATCTGCTGAGTCTTGGATCTTTTTGAGCGTATCCCATGTTTGGCAATCCAGCATGGATTCTTGAGAGTGCAAGAAATGTTTCTGTTCTTTTTAATTCAAAATTCTACCAAGAATTTCTTGACATTTTGTTATATTTCTAAATATATTTGCTGGATAAGAATTTAAGTACAGATTGTTTGTTTCACTTACTACATTTTCTAGTAACTTTGAAGTGCATTCCTCAATTTCATTGATTTGTGATGATGTTAAATCAGATGAGCTACTAAAAAAATCTTTTGGCAAACCTTTATAAATAAGGTGTAGGATAAATCGATTACCATGAACTGCAAATAATCGTTCCCTTCCATCTCGTTGTTTTTGTTCTTGTAATAATTTATTATCTACTATTCTTAAGATTTGAACTAATTTCCACACATCAGAACCATTTATTGATGGATTAAATAAAATTTTGTATGGAGGCTTTTCTATGTTCTCCCACAACGAACTAATTTTGTCTTTTACTCGCACAGCAAATCCCACATCATTATGTTTGCAGGCTTGACTAATCGTAGCTTCGTTCAGATCAAACCCTTTTTGTCCCGATGGAATTGATTCCCCTGATTTATAAGCGTAAGTAATTCCTTCTAGCTGAAGCTCGTTTTTTATTCGTTCTTGTTCAGGATCGAGAGAGACAAATTCTCGCCGGTCAATTCTGTTTTGAGTATTATTGAATCTAGTTATTTCTGTAGCAAATTCTTCGGGACAGTTTTCTAGGGATATAAAACGAATAAAAACTTTTGCTTTTTCAACTTGCTCAGGAGAATTTTGATATGCTCTTGCTATAGAACCAACAGTTTGAGCGCCGTTGACTATCTTTACATCTTTACACTCAAATATACCTGTATCTCTCCCACTACCCCCCATAGGTTTTTTGCCAATGCTAGAACATAACGCTGTTATTCCATTATTGTAATACCAAAATTTTTCTGGATCATGTCTAACTGAATTAAATATGCCTTCATTGACTTCACTATCTCTGAGGAAAAACCTAATATTTGAAGAAAACAATCTAGGGGAGTGGTTAGTCCACCAATCAGCTATTTCCCTAGCAGAAACTTGTCCATAATACGATTGATATGGTTCCTTTGTTTGCCCCCAATCAAAAAGGCAAACATCTAAATCTATAGGATAACCTTTTGCTCCTTGAGATATTATATTATATATGTCAGACTGGTTAAAAATTCTTTTGGTTACAATATCTATTGGGTCATTCATCTCGTTCAATAAGTCATCAAGTTCTCTTTGGGGTTCATGCGCTAATGAAGTTTGACCTGAATAGACAAGAATAACTTCAAATCTTGTTCCTGCATCATTAAGTGATTCTTCAATATCTTTGATCTTATTGTTTAGTTTTGAATTGAATCTGTCATATCTAGCATTAACTAAATCCCTGAAACCTTTAACAAACTTCATAACTTCTTCTAATTTTATACCTCCTTTACTCTCATGCTTCCATTTTGACTGTAATACATACAAAACCTTTTCTCTTTTGTCAAAATAGATAGAATCTATACCATTATCTTGTCCACCATCAACTATTGATTTTGATGCTTCTTGCGGGGATATATCAGCTAGCGTCATCAATGCAAATGCAGCTAAACTTCTTGTCAAGAAAATCGATTCTTTGTCTGTTTCTGATTTATTTTGATAGTCCGATAAATCAATCAAACCATTAAATGTTTTCTGGAGATATGACTTTATTTGACGTAAATGAATTTCACTCATAACCGTTGAGAGCTAACTTTACTAGCTTTAATTTTATCAAATTAATATCACCACGCAACTGCGGGATAGCCGCCCTGATAACCGGATGAAGTTGGTGAGAGCGATCGAAAAACCGCAACAGCACATTGGTATCCACCAGGTAGATCGCAACTAGGGATGCTCCTCGTAGATTCCAACCCGACTGACAGCATAATCTGATAGCACTGATGGGTTTGACCTAACAAAACTCGCGAACTCATCAGCTACCTGATTTGCGATCGCCTCGAACTCTTGCTCTTCTTGAGAAGTAACATCACTTTCTACCTGTTGTGAAATTGCACGTTCTTTGTTCCAAGTTAAGAATTCGACAAAATCCAGTACCTCTAGGATTTTTAGTTCAAGTAGATGATGAAGCTTGCGTACAATTTCTTCTATTAATGCTTCCATAGTTAGTCCTGTCTTAAACTTCTCGTAAATATTGAACGTATTGCCGATCGCGTCCGGTCATTCTCTCCAATTATGTCTGATGAAAGATGTTGAGCTAGCGATCATCAAGTGCAATCGTTAGTAGACTTGTTGGGGTGATTGTCCAGCCTGATACAGCACTAATCAATGCTCAATGCATTGGAAAAAAATAGGAACCATCAATGCCTAATTCAACTAACCAACAAATCTTACTCAAAAACCGCCCAGTGGGGGAACCAAAAGAGAGTGATTTCGCCCTGGTGGAAACTCCAATCGCAGAACCAAGGGAAGGCGAAGTTCTCAACCGCACAATATACCTGTCCCTCGACCCCTATATGCGCGGACGTATGAGCGATCGCGAATCGTATGCTTCTCCAGCAGAATTGGGTTCCGTGATGGTCGGTGGCACAGTCAGCCAAGTCGTCAAATCCAACCATCCCCAATTCTCAGCCGGAGATTTTGTGCTGGGTTATGACGGCTGGCAAGCTTATGGCGTATCGAAAGGCGAAATGTTGCGTAAGATTGACCCCAACCAAGCCCCCATCTCCTATGCCTTGGGCATAACGGGGATGCCCGGAATGACGGCATATTTTGCGCTGCTTGATATTGGACAACCCAAAGCGGGCGAAACGGTTGTCGTTTCTGCTGCCTCTGGTGCAGTCGGTTCTGTAGTCGGTCAAATTGCTAAACTCAAAGGCTGTCGGGTAGTCGGGGTGGCTGGGAGTGAGGCGAAATGCGATTACGTCGTGAAAGAATTAGGGTTTGATGCCTGCATCAACCGCAAAACTCAAGACCTAAGTTCAGCATTAAAAGATACTTGTCCTAATGGAATTGATGTTTACTTTGACAATACGGCGGGGCCAATTTTAGAAGCCGTGTTGCAGCAGATTAATCTTGGGGCAAGAATCCCACTGGTTGGTTTAATCTCGCAGTACAACGCAGAAAATCCTCCTCCTGGCCCTAATTTGATGCCCCTGTTGGTTAAACGCGCTTTAATCAAAGGTTTTCTGGTCGGTGATTACCAACAGCGTCAGGCAGAGTTTGTAAATGATGTTTCTCAGTGGTTGCAGGAAGGCAAGCTCAAGTATAAAGAAGACGTTGTAGAGGGGTTGGAAAATGCTCCTCACGCTTTCATCGGTTTACTGCAAGGGAAAAACTTTGGCAAGCTGATTGTTAAAGTCAGTGACGATCCGACACGATGAGCGTGCATTATGTAAGCCTCCAATAGTTTAGATCCTCGACTTGTCTAAGAAGTCGGGAATTTCGCCTTCACTGGACTAGCTCTTGGCGATATAGTTGCCGATTGGTATGAATCTCATGAGCGGGATGACTATAGCCAAGCTGGCAATCTCTGGCGAATCTTCTCTGAAAATGAAAAGAACCGTCCCGCAAAAGCGATCGCAGGAGCGCTGAGTGGAGCAAGGCAAGAGATCCAAACCAGAAAGAGGCAGCAATGAATCTAACAATCCGAAAAGAAGTTACTTCTGATGTGGCGGACATCAAGGCATTGACAACTGCCGCATTTCTCAATGCCGCCCATACTAGCCACACTGAGCAGTTGATTGTTGATGCCTTGCGTAACTCAGGGAACTTGACAGTTTCTCTCGTTGCCGAGGTGAATGGACAAATCGTTGGTCATGTTGCTGTGTCCCCGGTTTCCATTTCCGATGGGAGTCAGGATTGGTATGGACTCGGTCCGATCTCTGTCGCTCCGGAACATCAAGGCATTGGAATCGGGTCACAGCTTATGAAGCAGGCGTTGGCTACTCTACGCGAGCTTGGTGCAGGTGGATGTGTATTGCTTGGCGAACCAAAATACTACAACCGTTTTGGTTTCAGGAGCCAGCCAAATCTTGTTCTACCCGATGTCCCACCCGAATACTTCCAAGCGATTTCGTTCGGCGCACGGATACCCAGTGGAGTTGTCTCATTCCATGAGTCATTTAGCGTACAGAGCTAACAGTGCTATTACAAGATCCAGCTCTCGTGTGCCTCTAGCAAGATGTTATGAAATTTTCCTTGCGTTTGAATTTGCTCATAGCTATATGCACTTAAGCAATCGGTGACAGCCAAGGAGAACAGATGTCAGAAAGTACGCCAAACTCAGAAATGCTATATCGAACTCTCGGCAGTACAGGAGAGCGCGTTTCTGCGATCGGACTCGGTGGCTGGCACATCGGATTGAAGAACGTTGATGAGCAACTGGGTATCCGGATTGTTCGCGCTGCGATCGATCGTGGCATCACTTTTATGGATAACAGTTGGGATTACAACGGCGGAGTCAGCGAGATTCGCATGGGGAAAGCGCTCTTGCATGGCTACCGAGACAAAGTATTCCTGATGACGAAAATTGACGGTCGCTCCAAGAAAGAAGCTGCAAGACAGCTAGACGAATCACTGGAACGTCTGCAAGTTGATTGCATCGATCTCGTCCAACACCACGAAATCCTTCGCTTCGAGGACCCGCATCGAGTTTTCGACCCAGAAGGGGCAAATGCCGCTTTGATAGAGGCGAGGGAATCTGGCAAAGTCCGATATATTGGCTTCACCGGGCACAAAGACCCCCAGATTCATCTGCATATGCTGGAAGTTGCAGCCAGTAACGGGTTTAAATTTGATGCGGCTCAGTTGCCGCTGAATGTGATGGATGCACACTACCGAAGCTTTGCGAAGCTAGTTGTGCCAGAACTGGTTAAACAGGACATTGGCATTCTGGGGATGAAAAGCATGGCAAACGGGATTCTGTTACGGTCAAATACGGTAACGCCAATTGAGTGTCTGCACTATGCATTGAATCTGCCGACATCGGTTGTGATTACGGGAATTGACAGTATGGAGATTCTCGATCAGGCGTTTGAAGCGATGCGGACATTTCAGCCAATGAATGACGAGCAGGTGCGATCGCTGTTAGCAAAAACGGCAGAAGCCGCATCACGAGGCGAGTTTGAGCCATTCAAAACTTCATCAATTTTCGACAGCACTGCCCAGCATCTAGATTGGCTGGGAGAGGAACCACAGCGCATTCAGCAATTGATGCCAACGTGATCGAAGACGCGATCGCAAGTTTATTGCTATTTCTCAAGATCGCAACCCTACATCTGTTTCAGTAATGCAGACAATTGTGTGACTAGCCACTCCTGTTCAACGAGCCATAATCTGGAGCCAATCATATAGTCTTGATAACAGGTACGGATGATACACAACCGCTCGTGTTGATAGCGCAATAGCACCACATACCTCTCATCGAACAGTTCGATACGAAGAACATCGGACAGGGGTAGGTGTACCCAACGTCGGCGAAATGGGGTAAACAGTTGTAATCGCAACGCTTGAGGATCGATGACAATCTCTACAACCGTCCATTGCAAATGATAGCTTTTAGATCGACTTTCATCAAAGCAGCTATTTTACACACCTTCCTAGAAGAATCACAATTTGCTTGATGGCAAGTCTTGCTTCTCGCTCAAATCAATAGCAAATGTTAACTCTAATTGTGCTTTATCATACTTTTTGGCTAATTACCCAGTAATATCTCCTATTAAATTAGTCATAGAGCCAGTCCTAACCGGAGATAGAAAACCCTTAATAAACTAAAGAATATCCTAGTAGAATACCCTGATTTATAAGGTGCAGTTTATGACAATAGAAAATCCTCAAGACAATCGGCAAGATGAGGTTAAATATGACCCTCAAGATAATCCTGGAAGCGAAACAACTGTACCAACCACAGAAGAGGGGGACACTCCGCTTGATGAGAGATATCGTATGACGAGTCAACAAGCCGATTCTGAAACCAGTCCCGGTGCGGAACCTGAAGCTCCAGGAGCTTCTCCTAAGGTGGTAGGCGCTCCGAATCAAGGAACTGATTCTCGTTAAAAAGATTAAAGATTCCTGAAAATTAGGCAAGTCTTTGATGAAAATGAACTGCTCGGCTCGGTTCTATCCCGCTGCTCCAAGGATTCTGGGTTGAGAGCTAGATTTAGCGATCGCAAAACCAAACACGTATGCGATCTCAGCTAACTTTGTAGGTTGGGTTGAGGGAAGAAACCCAACTCAAGGTTTGTCTGTTGAGTTTCGCCGCTCTATACAACGAACTGAAGTGCTAGTTGCTCTGACTGAAATGCTGCTTCTGGCTTGTGTATTTCGTTTTAGTGGTGGCTGATGGCGATCGCGAGTGAAGCTAGTGGAAGGGGAGAGGTTGATACCACAGTAATTGTTCTAAGAGATTCACCGAGAAATTAGAAAAGAGTAATGCATCCATGCCGAATCAAGCAAGTGAGCCAAATCAAGAAGTTGGCGCATCTCAACAGGCTCAAGTTTTTGCATTCTCCGATGCAGGTGGAAGTGCTGTTTTAGATGCAAACATTGCAGCAGGAGTCAGCACAAACCCAGAGGGAGAAGCGATCGCGCATCCCATTGCTTCTAATTTCTCATCCACAACCATAACCACAGGCGATGCCAAAACTGCTGGAGCTTCAACGATTGCAGGCTCTTATGCGGCAGATGGCGAGCAGTCGGAAAAAGGTCGGGTTAATCTTCACAACAATCCCGACGTACCCAGTAGCGATGCTCAAGGAACGCTACCCCATACTGACCCAATTCAACTTCCGATCGATCCTGAAGTCAACCATCCGGAATAAAAGTTCGGGCTTTTCTTCCAAATTTTATCAGTAAATAAGGATGCTTTTTCTTGTGCCGATATTAACAGTTGAACGTTACAAATCGAATCTTTAGATATAGGTAGAATGCAATCCTAACGGTAGACAATACCAGCAAATCTACTCGATAGCATGAAATCAAAACAACGTCATTGAGAACGATTCACTATGAAAAACTCAACCATCAATACTGCTAAAACCCCTACGGTCGCTCCAGCATATAACGGTTCCGATCGCAATGCCTGGATTTTTGGCTGGAACCCACAGCAAGAGCTATGGAACGGTCGCCTAGCAATGCTGGGTTTTGTTGCCTATCTTCTTTGGGATATGGCTGGTTATAGCGTTCTTCGGGATGTACTCCACCTGGTTCGCTAGAAGTTAAATGGTCAGTTAGAAGCTGTCTGTATTTCTCCAACAGCAGCAAAACACTTGTTTAGCCCACACCCAAAATTTTAAAAAACCAAAATACTGCCATGCAAACATCAACATCGCAAACATCAACATCTTCAGTTTCTTCAATTCGTTACGCTGCTCTAATCCTAGGTCTCCTTTTCTTGTCACTTGGCTTAGCTGGATTTATGCCTGGTTTTGTCACTCCTTCTGAGAACTTTACCTCCGAACCAGGTTTCGGCTATATATTCGGAGTATTCCCCACCAACTATTTTCATAATGCAATTGGCGTTTTAGTGGGTGTTTGGGGAATTGCGGCATTTACTAGCTTAAGCGGAGCAATTGTGTTCAATCGCATCTTCGCTATCCTTTATGCAGCAGGTGCTATTTTAGGATTGCTGCCCTTTGCAAATACGCTGTTTGGGCTTACACCACTTTTTGGAAATAATATCTGGCTCAATGCTCTAACTGCTGCGATCGCTTTCTACTTCGGATTTGTGAAGTCAGCAGAAATCGCTATGCCAAGTTCATCGAATGCTCAACCTAGCGCGTAACCAGAATACCTTCTCGAAGTAAAGACAGTGTTCTAATGCTTACGGCTGGAAATTATTTCATCTGCCCTCCTTGGCTCTGATTCTGTAATGCAAAAGTAGTCCTTGTGGGACTACTTTTTTTGTGCTCGTTTCAGTATCAATGCAAGAGATAGCTTGACGTCCTTGAATCACTCAACTGATGATCGCGCAACGTGTAACTTTAAGAAAGCCCCCGATAACAACGAGGGTTCTGAGTATAAAGTTGCACAGGACGTTTATTAATCTCTGCGTGAGGAGAAAAAGCTATCATGAGTCGTTCCCCACTCTTCGACAACTTAGCACGTGCTATCCGCATTGCTCGCTATTGCCAAAAGCAAAATATCTCCACCAACGAGGGAATTGAGCGAATTGCATCTCTTGAGGCATTGATGGCGGTACGGCGCACGAATCGGCGCGAATTTTTTACTGATATGGGCAAGCTGAGTGCGATCGGCGCGACAATAGGAGTAGGCTCAGGATTGCTTCACCGTACCCTCGCAGCTCCTGTACCAGCAGATGTAAGAGTTGGAATTGTGGGGGCTGGTTTAGCCGGACTTGCTTGCGGGTACGAACTGAAGAAAAACGGGATTAACGCTACCGTATTTGAAGCAAGCAATAGAAGTGGCGGTCGCTGTTATTCTCTGGGAGGCGATTTTGCTGGGAGTGTTAATTTTCCCGGTCAGGTTGTGGAAAGAGGCGGCGAGTTTATTGACAACTTGCACAAGACAATGCTGGGATACGTGCGGGAGTTTAACCTCAAGACAGAAGATTTATCAAAACAACCAGGAGAAGTTTTTTACTATTTCAACGGTCAGCGCTATTCAGAGTCAGTGGTTGTGGATGAATTCCGCAATTTTGTTGCCGCTATGCGTACCGACTTGCGATCGCTATCTGCACAGCCCACCGCCGACAATTATACTGATGCTGACAAAAAGCTCGACTTGCTCAGTCTGCGAGACTATCTAGATAGCCGTAATGCCGGAAACCTAATCAAAGGTGTTATCAAAGCTGCTTATATTGCCGAGTACGGTTTAGAGATTGACCAGCAAAGCAGCCTCAGTTTTCTCTTTTTCATTCACGCCGACAAGCGATCGAAGTTTACACCCTTTGGTGTCTTCAGCGATGAGCGCTATCACGTCATTAACGGCAACCAGCAAATTGTTGAAGGTCTGCGTAGCCGACTGCAAGGACAAATTAACTATAACAAGCAGTTAGTAGGAGTCCGCTTTGATAGTGCAGGCAAAGTAGAATTAACATTTAATGATGCTTCATCTGCCAAATATGATGCAGTTGTCTTTGCGATTCCCTTCTCAACTTTGCGCCAAGTTGATTTAAAAGGTCTTCAACTGCCTGCCGAGAAACTATTTGCGATTAATAATTTGCGCTATGGAACCAACGCTAAGATGATGGTTGGCTTTAATAGTCGCCCTTGGGTTGCTCTTGGCAGTGACGGCTCATCCTATTCAGATTTATCAAATCATCAAAACACTTGGGAAACAAACCCACAAAATTCAACTAATAATAGAGCAGTGCTGACCGACTACTCTGGTGGAAATCGAGGCAAAAACATTAATCCTAATCAAGTTCAGCAGGAAGCAGGGGCTTTTCTCAACGACCTTAACCGCGTTTTTCCTGGCACTTTAAAGGCAGCCACACGCAACGGCAATAATTTTTTAGTGCATCTAGAACACTGGCCTTCTAACCCCCTATTCCAGGGCAGTTACACCTGCAATCACCCCGGTTATTTCACAACAATTGCAGGTAATGAAGGTAAACCGTTTAAAAATATTTACTTTGCTGGCGAACACGCTAACTCTTTTTACGAGTGGCAAGGTTTTATGGAAGGTGCTGCTTTATCAGGTATCGATGCTGCCAAGAGAATACTTAAGACTAGAGTTTGATGTTGCACAGGTCCAGTCCCATGCCCATTGAAAGGGTACACCTACTCGTTGGGCAGCTTGTTCATCTTTCGGGCGATCGCTTACATACAGCGAATTTTGCTGCGATCATACCTCCTGCTGTGCTTGAATTTCATCGAGCAACATCTCGTCAGAGTAGGATTTTTCCCATTCACCCTGAAGTTTGAGCCGCACCGACTTCGCGCCACCACTGGGCGTACAAACGACCCAGTAGGTATCCTCCTGCCCTTTAACCTGCGCCGCATCCCGGTTTTCTGCGTTGTTGTCAAGCCCAGAATAGGCTTGAATGCACGTCCAGGTAATGCCGTCGCTATCTGTAATCTCTCGTTCCATGAGTATCCTCTCTTGTTACCGTGCTTCTGTCAGGTTGGGAGCGATCGCTTCTTGATGTTGTGCGATCCAGTCCCATGCCCATTGAAAGGGTACACCTATTCGTTGGGCAGCTTGTTCGTCTTCGGGGCGATCTCCTACATAGAGCGAATTTTGCGGAGTATGTTTGTGTCTCACCATTGCTAGTTGCAACATACCCGATTGCGGTTTGCGATACTGTCCAGACCACTTGGTTTGGCTGTGGTTATGAACATTGTGATGAGTGACGCGGAAACATTTTTTACCCTCAAAGTCTGGGCAAAAGTAAATTTCTCTCAACTCAGGGAATAACTCAAGGGTGTATTGCTGTTCTTGGATGCACCGTTGCATAGACTTATGACCTGCGGCAACTCCACCTTGGTTGGTGATGCCAACAATAATCCAATCATCTTTGTAGGCGCGAATGGCAATATCAGCACCGTCAATAATGCGTTGATCTTTGGGATGTTGGAAGTATTGCTGTCCGCTGAGTGGTTCGCGGAGCGTGCCATCCATGTCTATTAGTAATAAGCCCATCGTTCCTTGATGAAATTCCCTGTGTTATCAGATATCTTAAGCTGCGATTCATTTTTTATCCTCTAGCTAATGGTATGCACTGAGTAAGAGCGATCGCCATATCAACCTATCTTCCAACTAAGTGAAATATTAAATTAATGTGTTATTCAAAATACAAAGGCGAGGGAAACTGTTTTTTATAAAATGTGATAATTCTCACGTTTGGTTCTCTATAACTTATCTATAAATCATTAGATAAATCATCCTAAAGATAAAGTTAGAAATCGATAATTTGCTATAGCGTTAACTTGAGTTAACGGAAGATGTGCGGCGCGAACTGCAATTCGTACTGGTTGATTCCGCTGAGGATGTATTGACAGCAACCCGATCGCCCGTAAAGCGAACAGAACTGATGTTGATTAGCTAAATCTTTTGAGCAAGGGGACGATTTAGTGAAAGCAATAGCCGGATTGGTTGCGAAGCCTACACCATACCTGTACTCAGGTTGGTGCAGGAGATGTCACCAAGAACTCACGGGCGAACAGTTACTCCACTGGGCAGGAAACTCATCTAACCGCAAGGTGGGATGCGAGCGCTGTACTGGGAGCTGTAGGGTTAGCGGTACTGGCGGTGTCAGTGTCTAACACCAGTAAGCTCATCTAGCCTAGACAGGTTGCGAGATAACGGCTTTCATGAACTTTCATCAATATTGAGCTGCGAGAGCAGCTAGAGAGAGAAGCGATCGCTTCTTCCTCTAACAACAACTCTCAACCGTTCTTAGTGCCTAGCAACCTAGCGTACTCGCCCTGGATGATTTGATAACACTCACACGAAACCGCTTCCAATTCTTCCCGATTTAGGATGGTAACTTTGCCACGAGTGTAGCGAATCAGTTCTGCCTGTTGAAGAGCGTTAGCCACCTCCGTGACACCCGCACGTCGTACACCCAGCATCTGGCTCATAAATTCATGAGTCATGGGCAACTCCTTTGACTCTACACGGTCACAGACGAGCAGCAGCCAACGAGCCAGTCTCCCCTCCAGATAATGGAGGCGATTGCAGGCAGCATTTTGGGAAACGAAGGCGTGCAGCGCCTGCATGTAGCGCAGTAGCAGACTTTGCAGTGAAGCACCCCGCTGAAACTCGGTTTTCAGCACGCTTGCCTTCATCCTCATGGCAGAGTCTGGTACCTGCACCATTGCGATTGTAGTGGCGATGTTATCTCCCAAAGCGGCGGGGAGACCGACCACTCCGTCATTTCCCACTAAAGCAACTTCGACCATCGAGCCATCTGCCATCGTGGTGAGGGAAGAAACGATTGCCCGATCGGGGAAATAGACGTATTTAATTGGTTCACCAACCTCGTAAAGGACTTGCTTAAAAGGGAGCGAGACGTGCTCTAGATTGGGAACAAGGCCTTGGTACTCAGCATCTGGCAGAGCAGCTAGCAGTTGATTGACTGGCTTGGGTGAGGCTTCGGACATCGGGTATTAGGAATGTTCTAGGGTTGAGCCGTTGCAAGAAACAACTGACGGCATCGGGAGAAGTATTTAGACCCTAGTCCGAATGTCTTGAGGTGTTAATTGACCAGGAACTGAAAACCTGGCTCATATATGCTAGCGAATTAAAATTCTGTGCCGCCTATACCGCTTGCGGTATAGGCGGCACAGACCTAAGAGGTGGGGGTGTGGAGGGTTGCGATCGCGCGATCGCCAGCTGCTGTAAAGCGTTAGCAAAGCCTTCCGAAAAGCGCTCCGCAAAGCTTATATATAGCGGTTCTCACTCTTAGTGCAATATACACTCGGAACCTCACCCCCATCCCCTCTCCGTTTACGGAGAGGGGAGAATATTGAACCCCTCTCCGTTCGCGGGGAGAGGCAGAGGTGGGGTTAAACCTTACTGCATCCAATAGAGAATTGCTAGATGCCAACTGTTCTAGACTCGCGCCTTCAGCCAATCAACAATCGTGGGAGGAAGGTCTCGCTGCACCTTACTGCTCACATACATCCCGATATGCCCGACTGGGAAGGAGCGCACGGTATAGTCTTCGCTCCCGATATACTTCTCAAGAGCCAAGGAAGAAGCCGAGGGAACTAGATGATCTTGCTCGGCATAAATGTTCAAAACTGGGATGCAAATCTTCTCCAGATTTACTCGCTTCTTGCCAATCTCGATCTCGCCTTTGATGAGTTTGTTTCCCTGGTAGAAATCCTTCATAAACTGTCGATAAGCTTCCCCAGCTTGGTCAGGACTATCAAAAATCCACTTTTCCATGCGGAGAAAGTTAAGCAACGTGTCCTCATCGATAGTATCCAGAAAGTCAATATACTTCTGAATTCCTAACTGAAATGGCTTTAGCATCAAGAACTCTAAATTCATGAAGTCGCCAGGGATATTACCCAGAGTATCTACCATTAAATCCACATCCAGAGCTTGTGACCCCAGAGTGCTTCCACCCCAAACATTGAGCAGTCCCTCATGGGTGTGAAAATCCACCGGAGTGACCATAGTAATTAGGTTTTTTACCTTCTCCGGGTAAATGGAACTGTAGCAGAGACTGAAAGCGCCTCCCTGACAAATTCCTAACAGGTTGATTTGCTCTAGATTGTAGCGATCGCGTACTACGTCCACACAGTCATTGATATAACCATTGATGTAGTCGTCAAGGGTCAAAAAGCGATCGCCTCGACTCGGATAGCCCCAGTCAATCAGGTAAACATCCAAACCAAGATTGAGCAAGTTAGCAACAAGCGATCGCCCTTCCTGTAAATCGACGATGTAGGGACGGTTAACGAGAGCGTAAACAATCAGGATGGGGATATTCAGTGAAGGCTCCACCTTGGGAGTGAAGCGGTACAGCACCACCTTATCTTCGCGGTAAACCTCTTCCTTGGGTGTCACCCCAATCTGAATGTCCTCCTCGCGCAGGTGACTTAAGTTATGGGCACCCTTAAACAGTTTTTCGGTTAGCTCGGTAAACTCGTGCATTGCATCCTCAAGACACTTCGCGGCGTTGGGATTCTGCTAAAGCTTTTTTCAGGCTTTTAATTTCTTTCCGCAGTTCGTAGATGCTGTGGTGCATCTCATCGACTTCGCTGCGAGTTGGCAAGTCATTCATCTTCAGAAACACTTCCATTAGCTGTTGCTGGTGGAGCCTGTAGGTCATGGCTGCATTCAAGAACTTACCCTGGATCTGAAGGGCATTTTCTGAACGGAACGTCTGTGCGAATGCTTGGTCAAATACCCTACTCCAGACTTGCTGAAACTGCCGCCAGTTCTGAAGCGTTTCGCCTTTTTCCTGGGAAGATGCCAATCGCACCAGCTGCTCACAGGCTTTCACCCAGACATCGAGCAGCACTAACTGATAGTCAAAGCTTGCTTTATAGAAATTTGTCCAGGCATCAAAGCTTTTCAGCAGTTTGTTGTTGAACTCACGGGTATATCCCAGGCTTGGGCTTAAAAGAAAGTTGCCAAAGGTCTGTTGATAGTCCCAGTAGAGGTTGGTGGACGGCGACGTTGCATTGTCGCCGCTCATCGCCTGAGTCGCCATCGCTAGTGGTTGCCGCAGTGGTTCTGCCCAAAGCTGACCTAAGTTTTGCAGATTCTTTTCGTAGATTTGCCACAAATCAGCGTAATTGTTGAAGACGGGTTGCCAATCCTTGCCCAATTCAACCAAAAAATTTGTGTCCTTACTGGAGCTGGTCAATCTCTCCAGGAAACGCACAAAGACCGCCTGAGTGTCCAAAAGCGGCTGGGCGTCCTTGACCTCTGCGCGAGCATTGACGAGTGTTTCCGGAGTTGTAACAGACCTCATGAGATCGAACCAGCTTTTCCACATTTTCTCCGTCTCAACCCATATATTCACCAGCTTCTCGGATTGCTCTAGCCAGGGAGTATCGTTTCTTTCCATTGCCTTTACTCAACGATTGGTGACATTAATGGGCAATCATCTGAATTCCTTGTACTTTTAGCTCAAGATGGATTCCCCAGATGTATACCAAAAGAGGTTGAAGTAAAACTGCTAGTAAGGCTTTGCCTGGTTTTCTGGCATGATGAACCAACTCAAAAAAGCCCAGAAACCAAGGCGGTATCTGTTGGAAGCTTGGATGCGATCGCATCCAAGAGCGCAGTCAGCACCCCAGCGATTGTCCAGAACCATTCCATTCGATGCTCCTCAAAAACTCAAAGCTTGCTCGGCGACATAATTAAGTAGAAACCTCATTGACAAATTAACAGTATTTTCAAATCTTATGATTTTACTAAGATTTTGGATTCCACTACTCGTAGAATTACGGAGGCGTTCAGCGGTTTTGTTGAAATAAATCCAATTAATCTTTTAGATCGTATTAAAGAAAAAGAGAATTTATCTCCTGTGAGAGATGCAGAGCAATCAAGTCCTGCAATTGACTCTGAAGAGTGATTGGCTTAGACCTACTCTCCAGAACGCATGCATCCTGACTCTCTCGATGGCAAATCAACAAATACAACGCCCCGGATGGATACAGAGCTATTTCAAGCACTTAAAGCTGGTCAATCCTCTGCTCTGGGCACTCTCTACGACCGCTATGGCGCTCTTGTCTATGGGTTAGCATTAAAAATTTTGCAAAATCCCCAAGAAGCAGAAGACCTCACTCAAGAGATTTTTCTGCATCTGTGGCGTACTAATACTTACGATCCCGCTCGTGGTTCTCTTAGCAGCTTTTTAACTGTAATGACGCGATCGCGTGCGATTGACAAACTTCGCTCTCGTGGCACCACCCACAAATTTCTAGAGCGTTGGCGTCAAACAATGACGACTGAAATCAGCTCTGCAAGCCCTTTTGAGCAAGCTTCGTTAGGAGAGCGATCGCAGCAAGTTCGGGACGCCTTGGCGCAACTTTCAGAAAATCAGCGTCAAATCTTAGAAATGTCCTATTACCAGGGTCTCAGTCAATCGGAAATTGCGGCTCAACTAAATATCCCCTTAGGGACGGTCAAAACTCGCGCTCGTCAGGGACTACTGAAATTGAGGCAAACGTTACAAGATTTTCTAAAATAGTTGCACCATGACCGAACCTTTAAATCCCGAAAACTTAGAAGAATTAATGGCAGGTTATGTCCTCGGCGATCTTAGCGCTGAAGAAGCGGAGGAATTGAGGCAAATTCTCGAAAAAAATCCGCAACTGGCTGAAGAAGTGAGTCGGTTGCAGACATCGCTTGAACTCTTGCCCTACGCCCTTCCTGAAGTCACACCTCCCCCACATCTGCGTTCGACGATTCTGGAAGCTGCCAATCCGACAGTTAACCCCGAACCCGCTCCAAAACAGGTTTCTTTTCCTTGGAGCAAACTTTTTGCTAGTTTGGTAGCACTGTTAGCCCTAGCTTTGGCTTTTGACAATTATCGTCTGCGCCAAAATCTAAAGATAGTGCAATCTCGGCTGCGGCAAGAACTTCAAACGGTGCAGGCTCAGAAAGATGCCCTTGAGGTGCTACAACAGCGGAATACCCGCTTATATACGCTCACAGGTACAGAAAAAGCAAATACAGCGTCTGGAAGTATTCTCGTTAATCTGGACGAACAAAAAGCGGTCATCGCCTTTCAAAATCTTCCGGCTGTCCCATCTGGTCAAATTTATCGACTTTGGGCAATTGTTGACGAGAAAAAGATACCTTGTGCAAATTTTGGGGCAAGTCAGGGGGGAACTGTTTTAGAGCAAATTTCCATTCCCGTCGGTGCTTGTGGTGCTACAACCTCAACCTTAGCTGTTACCTTAGAACCCTCTAGCCTACCTCCGCAGCCAGTCGGTCCCGCAGTCATGGTTGAAAGTAGCTTGTAGCAGAGGGGAAGCAACGAGCGCTGGAATATTGGGAGGTATTTTAAAAGTGTTGAGCTTAAAAGTGTTGAGCTTAAAAGTGTTGAGAAAATATTTTTAACCTTTTAACTGCTTTAAAAACCTATAGGGAATACCTTTGAGAAGGGTTTTCAGGTAAAGAAAACATACTTGAAATGCTCGCACTCACTGCTTTGTTTTGACGCCCATCAGTATAGTTGCCAACCAGCTCGAAAGTATCGAACCAAGCCAGAAAAAAGCTAGGGAAATTCCGGCAAACTGAACGCCAATTTCTCCCAGAGGCGGCTCGGCTAATGATAGACCAATAGCCGCCAGCCATGCGATCGCTAAAACGATCGTGTAGGTTGCCATGAACTTTCTGGGCCATCCTGCCGGACAATTTAACATCGCCGTTATCGGTAGCAACAAAAGTCCTAGTGAGAGGGCGACGATGAGGATGTTGGTGTTTTTAGTCACCAACCACAGACCAATTGCCATTAAGATGCTTAGAAATACTGCCCCGACTAAATTTGAGTTTTTAACCTCTTGTTCGGAAAGGGTTAATCGCCCGAAGCGGTCAAACCGGAGTAATAAGGTGAATAAGGGGTCAGCAATCCAGGTAAGCAGGACAAACAGACAGTAGGCAATCACCACGAACCACAGCAAAGGGTTGCTACTTGCAGCGATGCCGCCCACTAGCAGGCGGAAAGCGAAGTACAAGCCGATACTGAAGCCCAACCTAGCTCCGTTACTCAGCCTAGAACTCCACAGGAAGTAGCGCAGCATCAGCCTGTAGAGCGGGTTCTTTGCCTTGAGCGCTTCGACGATTCCCCGTCGCGCCCACTCAAAGGTTGGTTGAAGCCGTAGTGCTTCGCGGAAACACTCTAAGGCTTTAGCGGGATATCCTCCCTGCGCCAGGAGTATCCAGCCGCGGTTGGCATAGCTTCCTGCATATTCTGGGTCAAGCGCGATCGCACTCTCAATAACCGCCTGAGCTTCTGGTAAGCGACCGAGTTGCATCAGACACATCGCTCGGTAATTTAGGCACTCCACGTCCTCTGGGTCAACGACAAGCCCTTCGGTTGCCGCTTCTAGTGCTGAGTGCCAAAGCTGTAGATTATATCGGATGCGCGAGAGCAGGGCGAAGTAGCTGGGGTTATCAGGACTCAGCCGCAAAGCCTCTTTCAGTACTGTTTCCGCTTCTTGAAGCTGGTTGTAATCGCACAGAATATAAGCCAGGACGTAGTGAGCGTACCCCCAATCGGGAGCCAAGCGAATCGCTCGCTGAGCCATCTGGGTGGCTTCCGGGTACATTTGGCGATAATTCAAGCACAGGGCGAGCAGAGTATGCGCGATCGCACTATCTGGCTCCATTGCCAGTTCCTGTCGCAGTTCTTTCTCTGCCATTTCATACCGCGACTGCTCAATCAGCAGCTGTGCCCGCTCCAAATGTATGCCCATCAGAGTTTCAGATATTTCAGGATGTCATCTCAGGATGTCGTCGTACAAACTGCTCTTATTCGCATATAAGGCATCATTACGAGCAGTCAAAAACCATTCTTTTTCAGGCACTACTTTAACTTGGGAGAGCTTCTTCTGCTCAAAAAAAAGGAAAAAAGCGTTCCCAATGCGAGAACGATGAACCAAGTCAACCAGAACCAAACGTCAACACTTACAAAAGGTAGCCCTGGTAATGGAAGAACTAGCCCTGCCAGCCCAACTAACCCCATGATGGTTGTATATCCCACCATGAGGCTGCTGTGCCACCCCGCTGAAGATCGGAACGTTGCCGATACAGGCAGAAGCAACAATCCGAATAAAACGGGAGCAAACAGAGTTTTAGAATTTCCGGTCATTAACCACAAATAAAATGCGCTTAGTATTGCCCAAACTAAAGTCGTGAGCCAATAGGATTGCTTAAACTTCAGTTGGAGTAATAGGGTTATAAAGAGGTCTACAAACCAAGGCAAAAAGATTAACCAAAACAAAACAATCAGCGCTAACCAAATCAAAGGATTGGGATTAGTTGCAGCAAGATTCAGCAATATACGGAATCCCAAACACAAGCAGGCAAAGAAGCCCAACAAAGCTTTCCCGCTCAAAAATCTGCCTAGTTGTAAACGGCGGTACGGGAATATTACACACCTGTAAACTGGTCTGTATAGTGGGTTTTTTAACTTGATCGCTTGGATGAGTCCATCCTGTGCAGATTCCAAATTGGGGTTGAGTCGGAGTGCTTGGCGGAAATACTCCCAAGCTTTCGTGGGGCTTCCTTCCCGATTCAGTATCATCCATCCCAAGTTGTTGTAGTTGAGGGCATTCTCCGGGTCAAGCGCGATCGCTTGCTCAGTCGTAGCGATTGCCTCCTCTGTTCGACCCAACTCGAATAGGGCAATTCCTTTGTTATTCAAACAGTCAACATTCTCTGGCTCTATGTTAAGCCCCTGCGTCGCTGCTTCTAGTGCCTCCTGCCATCGCTTTTGTTTAACTCGAATGTTTGATAGTAGGATGAAATGGTTGGCATTTTCAGGATTTAGGCGAATTGCCTCTTTGGTTACGTTCTCAGCTTCCAGAAGCTGATTGCGATCGCAGAGAATCCAACCCAGAACGTAATAACCATTCTCCCAATCTGGTGCCAGCTTAATTGCTTGCTCAGCTTCTTTTATTGCTTCCTCGTACTTCTTGAGAAACCTCAAGCACCAGCCTAGCCACGCATAAGCCTGGGCGCTATCTGGATCGACTGCTAATTCCTGCTGCAATTCCTGCGCCGCCATCTCATAACGCGATTGAGCCATGAGGATTTCGGCACGCTCCAAATGTACGCCCATCAGAGTTTCAGATATTTCAGGATGTCATCGTACAAACCGCTCTCATTCGCATACAAGGCGTAGTTCCGAGCCGTTGAAAACCATTCTTTTGTTGAAGGTTTCACGCTTCCCGCCGCCGAGGCTAAATCTTTGGTAGTCAGTGGCTTCGGGATACCTACTTTCATCGCTTCCGCTAACTTCTTTTCTACTGCCACATCCACCACTGCCATTAAGTCTGCGCCTGAATAATTCTCAGTTTTCTTGGCTAAGTGGTTGTAGTCAATATCCTCCACTGGCTTACCCCGACACAGCAAGCGCAAAATCGCCGCCCTTGCTTCTGCATCAGGCGGCGGTACAAACAAGATGCGGTCAAAGCGTCCCGGACGACGGAAGGCTGAGTCTAAGTGCCAAGGGGCGTTCGTTGCAGCTAGGATTAATACCCCTTCATTAGAACTCCTCACGCCGTCCAATTCTGACAGGAATTGGTTAATTACCATGCGGCTAGAATTTTGTCGCAAATCCGCACGACTGGCAGCTAAAGCATCAACTTCATCAAAAAATAATACGCAAGGTTGGTTGCGTCTGGCTTGTTCAAAAAGGTCGTGCAAATTGCGTTCGCTGTTGCCCAACCACATATCTAATACATCGTTAATTCCGACAGAGAGGAAACTAGAATTAATTTCGCCAGCTGTCGCACGAGCCAGGTAAGTTTTACCGCAACCCGGAGGGCCGTACATTAAAATTCCGCCCCCAATTGCCTTCCCGTAAGCTTTGTACAGTTCCGGCTGTTTCAGGGGATAAATAATTTTCATCCGAATTTCGTCTTTGACCGCTTCCATACCGCCAACATCTCGGAATCCGATCGCGGGTTTTTCGACTGGAGTATCTTCTTCTGAGTTTGGAAAGTCTCCCACCCCTGCCCGAATTTTCCCGTCTACGACCTCTTGAACGTCCTCCTGTGCCCCAATTCCCAACCTTTCGGCAAAATCAGCATCTTTGACAGCCGGATCGGCTTCGACTGCCCTGCGATACTGACGGACAGCTTGTTCCACAGCCCCCGTGTTGAGAAGAAGACGCGCATGAAGCAGAAAAGCACCGGCTGGACAATCCAAGCGCTTTATTTGATCTTCCACAATTACCAGCGCTTGGGGATGTTTTCCTTGTTGATAGAAGGCACGAGCTAATCCCAATTTCAACTGCTGATTTTCGGGCGATCGCGCTAAGGCGAGGCGGTATTCTTGCTCGGCTTCCTCTGCCTGACCCAGGCTCAAAAGTGTCTCTGCAAGATGTTGTCGCAAGGGTACATTATCCGGAGAAAATCGGAGAGCCTCGCGCAGTGCCTGGATTGCATCGTTGCTGCTAGTCATCGGTAATTGGTAAGGGGTGATTGGCGATTGGTGAACGGTAATTGGTAATAATTTTTAAGGTTTAATTTTCAGATTAAAAAACTCTCTTGTTATTCAAAACTCTCTTGTTACTCAAAACTCTAAAATTCAAAACTCACTTACCCATTCCCAATTTTAGGAAAGTCAGCCCAGGTTTCTAGGGGTTGAGTGGATTGAACCAGATGCATTCCCGCTGCGGCAAATCTAGCAAAAGCTTCTTCTGCTCCATCCGTGTAATCCACCACTCCAGGAACGACAACAGGTGAGGTGCAATCTTCTAGTAAATACACCTTTTTCGCCAGATTAGCGTCTTTTGCTGTTATTTCTGATAACAAATCATCAATTGTCCAGGCAACGCAGTGACTTTTTGCTTGACCGGCAATAATCACCGCATCATACGCGAGTAACTGTTGAATCAAGCTGGTATTTTTCTGGGCAATCGGGCGTCCATTTACGCTTTCCAAAACTTCCGCTCGTAGGACAGAATAATTTTCAGTTAAAGGATTATCGCCTTTAATTTCAAACTGCGTTTGGCTATTCCGGGCTATACAGTGGAAAAAGAGTGCTTCTTCCACCGCTGACACCAAAGCGTGACCAATTCCACCCAGCATGGAATGATAAGGCCACACCGTCAGCGGATATTTACCAGCTTCACTCAAATGCTTGACATAATGCAAAGCGTGTGAGGAAAGTTCGGCGTAATCGACACCAGCAATCCCGGCAACGGCTGGATTCACCTTCCACACACCTTGGTGAACATCCTCCGGTGTAATCATCGTCACGGCGGCGGTGGGATGTTCTCCGGCGTTGTTAATCCAGAAGACGGGATGGAAAATTTGCATCGCCGTGTGAGTATCCATTGTGGGAGCGATCGCGCTGATGACTCCCAAATTCCGATAAATAAATTCACTCAGCCGCCGATTATCTTCTACCGCACCCGTACCCGTTCTCCCACCGACAAATAATTCAAAATCGGGGATGCAAAACGTATTCTGGACATCGATTAACAATAGGCAAATGCGAGTTTTGTCCTCAGCCGCCGCTGAAATCTGGTGTTTTTTCGCCCACTCCCTCGCATCCGCTGCCCGTTGCTGATAAGGCACCCGCCAGACTTCCCCGACCTTTTTGGCATCAAAGTGAGGCGGAATCGGCAACTGCTTTGTTGTTTGTGCGTTCATTACTTTCTCCTGCTGTCACCACCGGAGTCAGCGGTGGAATTCCGGCTAAATCGAGGATTTGCGAAATCAAATCTTCTCGTTTCACTGCCATCATATGAACCCCTTGGCAGAGTTGACGAGCTAATTTGACTTGTTCGGCGGCAATTAACATCCCTTCTTGCAAGGGATCTGAAGCAGCGGCGAGTCTATCAATAATGTGGTCGGGAATATTTACTCCAGGCACGCATCGATTGATAAATTGAGCATTCTTAGCAGATTTGAGCAGAAAAATTCCCGCCAAAATTGGCTTTCCACAACCAGCCGCGATTTGATCCATAAATTTTTCTAGGCGGTCAAAATCGCAAATCAGCTGGCTTTGGAAAAACTGCGCCCCTGCTGCTAATTTCCGCTCAAATCGACTTTGCAACCCCGACCAGCTAGCTAATTGCGGATCGATAGCCGCACCCACGAACAAGTCAGTCGCCCCATCACTCAAGGGTTTGTCGTTCCAGTCGAAGCCGAGATTCATTTTTTTGATTAATCCCAGCAACCGCACGGATTCTAGGTCAAATACACTCTTAGCATCGGCATGATCTCCAGCTTTTACAGGATCGCCAGTCAAAGCTAAGATATTGCGAATTCCCAACGCATGGGCACCCATCAAGTCAGCTTGCAATCCGATGCGGTTGCGATCGCGACAAGCAATCTGACAAATCGGCTCGATTCCATGCTGGAGCAATATCACCGAAGCCGCCATCGAACACATCCGCAACACCGCCCGACTGCCATCGGTAATATTGACCGCATGAACCCGACCTTCGAGGGTTTTCGCCATTTTCAGCATCTCGGAAGGATCGCCGCCCTTGGGAGGGGCAACCTCGGCGGTCACTAAAAATTCACCCGATTCCACAGCAGTACGCAAATTGGTCTTGTAGGGGCGGGGTTCCCGCGTTCCTGCTGAATTTTGAATTAAATAACTCATTCTGAAGCATCAATCACTAATCGCTTCCATCCTTGATAACTTATATCTGGTTAAAGGGGAACCGAATAACCAAGGGCAGCTTTTACTTGGGCGAGAGTAACGGACGCGATCGCTTCCGCTTTCTGCCTGCCATCGCGCAACACGGACTCCAAATAGCCTTTGTCATCCATCACCGCTTGATACTTTTCCTGAATCGGTTTCAGGGCGTTAATCGTGGTTTCCGTCAGCAATGGCTTGAATTGTCCCCAGCCCATATCCTGACACTCTGCTGCGACTTCTTCCTTCGGTTTGCCCGAAAGCACCATGTATAGCGTCAGCAAATTTCGGGCTTCGGGTCGTTCCGAATCATTAAAAGTTAGACCGCGCACTGAGTCAGTTTTGCAGCGTTTAATCTTATTTTGGATTTGCTCTGGGGTATCGAGCAGGTTAATCCGACTCATATCCGAAGGATCGGATTTCGACATCTTCCGAGTGCCATCCGTCAGACTCATCACTCGCGCCCCTTCAGTCCGAATCAGCGGCTCTGGCAGTTTCAGCACCGGCTTTTCCCGGCAAAATTGGTAATTAAACCGATTCGCAATATCGCGGGTCAATTCTAAGTGCTGCTTCTGATCTTCTCCCACCGGCACTTTATCCGCCTGATACAGCAAAATATCTGCCGCCATCAGCACCGGATAGTCTAGCAAACCAGTATTGACATTTTCTCCCTGCTTAACTGCCTTTTCCTTGAACTGGATCATATCTTCCAGCCAGTTGAGGGGAGTGATGCAATTCAGCAGCCAAGTCAGTTCGCTATGTGCAGGGATGTGGGATTGCACGAAAATACTGGAATACTGCAAATCGATCCCACAAGCCAAATACAAAGCAGCAATTTTATAAGTATTTTCAGCCAAGGTGCTGGCATCGTGCGGCGCGGTAATCGCGTGCAAATCCACCACACAGAAGTAATTTTCGTACTGACTCTGCCCTTCTACCCAGTTGCGAATCGCTCCCAAGTAGTTACCGAGATGCAGATTACCCGTTGGTTGAACCCCAGAGAGAACGCGCTGCTTAACCATGAATTTCAATTTAGCTATCTAGAAGCGCAGCTTTAATGGCTGCGTTAACAAAACTTATCTATCTAGTTTGACATTTTCTGGCATCAGCGCGGCGTTATTTTAGGCGTTATTTTAATAGCCCAGAGACAAAGGAGCGATCGCGTCTTTTGCAATTATTCGTTACCTAAACGCTCCATTTTACCCATAATCAATTTTCTGCTGGGATGGAAAATAACCAACCATGCTCAGAATGCGATCGCGCTTTTCAGGAGTTTTGTTGATTGCACAACGTAGCTAGCTTAAATGTTTAGATTTTTGGCTATGAATTTCCTGCGAGTTATCTCTTGATAATTTTCCCCTCGTAGCCGCTCTAGAAGAAATTGATTATTTATGAAATAAATAGGCGATTAGATGGCAATTGTAAATATTTTTCTGAAGTAATTCACTCGGGTTTGGCTGGCAGAATTTCATCTAGATTGGTAGTGTAGTGGTCATAAGTCTGCTTTTCATAGCAAACAAACATTATCTTCTCAACTGAGGTGTTTCGCTCCAGAAAACGTCTAGCTTCAGAAACTGCGATTTTTGCTGCTTTCTCTACCGGGAAGCCATAGGCTCCTGTACTGATAGATGGAAATGCTACCGTTTTAATTTTATATTGCTCTACCAAAGCAAAGCAATTGCGATAGCACTGAGCCAGCACTTTATGTTCTTCATACCTGCCACCTTCCCATACTGGTCCAACCGTGTGAATAACCCACTTTGCTGGGAGGTTGTAGCCCTTTGTTATTTTGGCATCGCCTTCCGTGCAAACCTTCAGTTGTAGACATTCTTCCTCAAGCCCTAACCCAGCAGCACGATGGATAGCTCCACAAACCCCACCACCAGCCATTAGGGATTCATTCGCAGCATTGACGATGGCATCCACTTGTTGCTGAGTAATGTCGCCTTCTATAATCTCTATTCTTTCACGCATCAGCTTGTTATTCATCCGATACTCATCCAGCCTGGAGAATATAGATTTTCCGGCTGGCTCATAAACAATTGTATTTCCCTGATTTGGTAAAGGTTGGATATGTTTTGTTTGTCCTGAAGCAATCGTTATTGGAATAAAATCAGGGTCAAAAGCAACACAGGTTCCATCAGGGCGATAATGCAGACAGTGATTGCATCCTTTATAATCATTCATAATCACTACTTGGGTGTAATAAATACTACTTGATTGAAAGTCAAAAATAATAATGTATGCCAGTAACTAGATTTCTATATTATCATAGCCATGTGAATTCAGATAAGTGCTTAAGCAAAATTAATTACATATTCGGTTCCGACTTTTTTTAGCACATTTTTGACATACTTTACTAAACTTTTCCAGTCCCGATAAGCCTCTATCTCTATCCATTCATATTTCATAAACTTCCATAAGATTTCAATTAAGTT
>NZ_JAMPKD010000033.1:0-54329 GCF_039961915.1 Trichocoleus sp. DQ-A2 | reverse complement strand
CGCTTTTATAGGCTTTTCTAGTCATAGCCGCAGTTTTAGGCAACATCCACTTATGGTATTGGCGGCATTGCTATCCACTCCCTGTCTTCAGATTTACTTTATAAATCAGCTCTCAAAGGTTATTCTAGGAATTTTATTAAGTTTAACCTTATTAGGAGTCGGGGCGAGACTAGGACTCCAAAAAACGCCAGATGATGTCAGTCAAAGTGAGAAGTATCGCGAGCGCTATGTTGCCTTTGTTCTGCCTAAGCTAGTTCGGGAAGTTCAAATAAGGCTGAACCTGGGGAAGAATCCAGGGGAAATCAAGCACGATTTAAAAGAATTTGCTCCGAAATATGAACAACTGATTGCAGACGCCGGTCGAAAAGCAGACGAAAACCTGGCGAACGAACCAAGAGACGCAGCCTTTGCCGAGCGATTCTGGGCTGAGAAGAAACGTATTTTAAAAGCAGAGTACGGAATCGATTGGAAATCACCAGCAGACATGAATCCAGAAGTCGTTTTTGATTAATTAAGGGCTGCGAGGTTAAGACAAAGCTAAAATAGAGCCGAAGTGTTGCAATTATCTGCACTCTGTAAGCTCATGACGACTGCTGCTCCGGTTAAAACTCAGTACGAAGCTATTATCGGTCTGGAAACTCACTGTCAACTCAGTACCGAAACCAAGATTTTCTGTAATTGCTCCACCGAATTTGGTGCGACGCCCAATCAGAATGTCTGTCCAGTGTGTATGGGAATGCCTGGAGTATTGCCGGTGCTGAATCAAAAGGTGCTGGAGTACGCGGTTAAAGCCGGTTTGGCTCTCAACTGCGCGATCGCTCCTTATAGCAAATTTGACCGTAAGCAATATTTTTATCCCGATCTGCCCAAAAATTATCAAGTTTCTCAGTACGATTTGCCCATTGCCGAACATGGTTGGCTGGAGATTGAGCTAACTGACGCAGATGGCAATCCCATCCGCAAAAAGATTGGCATCACTCGCCTGCACATGGAAGAAGATGCTGGAAAATTGGTTCATGCGGGTAGTGAAAGACTCTCTGGTTCTACCTATTCTTTAGTAGACTACAACCGCACCGGCATTCCCTTGGTAGAAATTGTCTCCGAACCGGATATCCGTTCGGGGGTTGAAGCTGCTGAATATGCCCAAGAACTGCGCCGGATTGTCCGCTATCTGGGCGTCAGTGACGGCAATATGCAAGAAGGTTCGCTGCGCTGCGACGTGAATATCTCCGTGCGTCCGGTTGGTCAGAAGGAGTTTGGCACGAAGGTCGAAATCAAAAATATGAACTCCTTCAACGCCATCCAACGGGCGATTGAGTACGAAATCGACCGGCAAATTGAAGCCATCCAATCCGGCGAGCGAATTATTCAAGAAACCAGGCTTTGGGAGGAAGGTAGCCAACGCACAGTGAGTATGCGGACGAAGGAAGGCTCTAGCGATTACCGCTACTTCCCAGAACCCGACCTAACTCCCATACAAGTCTCCGCTGAGCAATTATCTAAGTGGAAGTCGGAACTGCCGGAACTGCCAGCGCAAAAACGTCATCGTTACGAAAGTGAATTGGGTTTGTCTGCTTACGATGCCCGCGTCCTAACCGACGATAGATCGGTGTCGGAGTATTTTGAAGCGGCGGTTTCTGCCAAGGCGAATCCCAAGCAAGCGGCTAACTGGGTGATGGGTGATATTTCTGCCTATCTCAACACCGCTAAACTGAATATCGCTGAAATTGCCCTCAAACCCCAGATCCTCGCGGAACTCATCTCCTTAATTGAAGACGGAACTATCAGCGGCAAAATCGCTAAAGAGATTCTGCCAGAGTTGCTTTCTAAAGGGGGTTCTGCGAAAGAACTGGTAGAGAGCAAAGGAGTCAAGCAAATCTCTGACAAGGGTGAGCTGGAAAAAATCATCAATGAAGTTATAGCGGCAAATCCCAAAGAGCTGGAACAGTATCGCAGCGGTAAAACTAAGCTGTTGGGTTTCTTTGTGGGGCAGGTGATGAAGCAAACAGGAGGTCAAGCTGACCCGAAACTCACGAACCAAATGATGGCTCAGAAGTTGAACAGTTAGTTAGACAAGCCAAAATATACCGCCTTGCGGAGTCGTCAAAACCTACTCCGCAAGGCTGAAGCCCAGGCAACGGGTGCTGGTAGAAAATGTAGCGGATGTGCAGGCGATCGCTCGCAGAAATACGTATCTGCTACATTTGCCGCACAACCCTTTGCCTGATTTATGTTGACAATTATCTTCGTCTTCACTTCACATAAAAGCGAGAAAACTTCACGAAAAAAACAAAATAAGGGGTGACACCCCTCATCCCCAAGTGATATATTTTGTTTAGTAGATGCACCCTGATGATCGGGAGAGTCGCCCAAGTGGCTCTCCTTTTTTTTATGCCTTTTTTTGTATGGGAATGGGTCACAGCTTCATCGGATCGACCTACAAGCAGACACGCGAAGCGTCGCTCAAGGCGCTGTACCGGACGTTCGACTTCTTCGACAAGACGATCGGCGCGAACAGATAGTCCTGCTCCCATCGCGGGATATCTATCGCCTAACCAACGCTTACAGCCGTGCGGCTAGCAAGCAATGTCGTTATAGAAATCGCCTGATTGAAAGAACGATTGGTTTAGAGATTGCTACACGTCTGCGAGCTTTGTACTCAGCCCCGCCAAGTTTGCCACAGAAGCAATTAATTTGATTGCCTCAACGGGTTTAGGCAGGTGTACCTGGAAACCTGCTTCGAGTGCCTGCGATCGCTCCTCACCCCTGGCATAAGCAGTCAGCGCGATCGCGGGAATGCTCGTTTCTCCTCGCTGAGATTCCAAAGCTCTAACTTTGCGGATCAAGCCATAACCGTCCTCATTAGGCATTCCAATGTCGCTCACCAGTACATCGGGTTTTAAGTGTTCCAGAGCTTGCATCGCTTCCTGAACCGATGCCACAGCCGTCACTTGAGCGTGGTATTGTTCTAGCGCCGCCCTCAAAAAATCGCGGGTATCTGTATCGTCATCCACCACCAACACCTGCAACGTTTCCAGAGAGGGAGGAGACGCGCTCGCGACTTTTTTACCTGAAGAGATAGACTCCAAATCGCAAGTCTTGAGCTGATCGGATACTACTGGCAGCTTCACGATAAATGTTGACCCTTTCCCTTCTCCCTCACTTCTTGCCTCAATCGTGCCGCCTTGCAGTCCCACTAAGTTGTGGACAATTGCCAAACCGAGTCCCAATCCACCATAGCGCCTGGTGGTGGTGCTATCTGCTTGACGGAAGCGATCGAAAATATAGGGGAGAAAATCTGGGCTGATGCCCACGCCGGTGTCGCTGATGCTAATTTGAGCGCGATCGCCATCCTTGAAAAGGCGCACCTGCACCTTTCCCCCTGAAGACGTGAACTTGATCGAATTGGAGAGTAGATTCCAAACAACTTGCTGCAAGCGGTTAGGATCGCCAGGAACCAGTTCCACGGCGCGATCGAGTACGCTTTCCAATTGAATCCCTTTATCCTCAGCCGCCGGACGAACCGCATCCAGCGCCGCCTCAATCACGGGTACAAGGTTAACTTGACAGATATTTAACCGCAGCTTCCCGCGAATAATCCGCGAGACATCGAGAATATCCTCGATCAGTTGCGCCTGTAACTTGGCGTTGCGCTCAATCGTTTCCAGGGCACGGGCTGTCGTCTTTTCATCGTACTTGCGACTGCGGAGCAGTTGAGTCCAACCCAGCATCGAGTTGAGGGGAGTGCGGAGTTCGTGAGACAGGGTTGCAAGGAACTCATCTTTAATTCGGTTTGCCGCCTCGGCTTCCTGTCGTGCCACCTGTTCGCGAATCATCTGAGCGCGGGCTTCCTCTGCGGCTTTGCGCTCGGTGATGTCTTCTAGGGTGCCGACATGACCGATAAGTTCGCCGGTATCGGTCAGCATCGGGGAGGAGCGCAGGTAAACCCAACGCACAATCTCCTCCGGAGTTTGGCAGCGAAACTCGTTAGAGCATTCCTGACCGATGCTCATGCAAGTAGACCAATGTCTATAGACGCGATCGCGGTCTTCTGGATGTACCGACTGCAACCAGCCTTCTTCATAGAGCGAGGCTAAAGTTCCCGTTTCTACATTAGGCGTTAAGCCACAAATCGCTTGGCAGCGCGGATTTGCGTATGTACAGCGCCCTTCAATATCAGTCATAAAAATGCCTAGGGGCGAGCAGGCACTTAACGAGCGAAAACGCTCTTCACTTTGCTTAAGTTCTAAGTTAACAGCAGTCAGTTGTGCCGCTTGTCGTTTCACCTCTGCGGTTTTCTTGAACAAGTCAACAAACACCCCCACCTTGGAGGTTAATATTTCCGGCTCCAGCGGTTTGAGCAGGTAATCTACTGCACCCAGGGAATAACCTTTGAAAACCAGAGAGTCGCTGCTGCTAAAAGCGGTCAGGAAAATAATCGGCGTGTGGCGCGATCGCTGTCGTTGTCGAATCAGCTTTGCCGTCTCAAATCCATCTAGACCGGGCATCTGGACATCAAGCAAAATCACGGCAAAATCCCGCTCAAGCAGACATCGCAAGGCTTGTTCGCCCGATGTAGCTCTGACCAAATTTTGACCGAGGCTGCCCAGGATCGCCTCCAAAGCCAGTAAATTTTCTGGGTGATCGTCCACAAGGAGGACGTTAACTATTTCTTCGGGCTGCATTTTCTGGAAGGTCGGGACTTGTTTGAGCGGCTTTGTCGAGCCTGCCACTGTTTCGCTATTGATACCACTATCCAAAGTTACAAATTTTAGAAACCAGAATCCAGGGTTTTTAGATGAAGATTTGATGTGTCTAGATTCGGCTGTTGAGCTACTAGGGCTTTGGCGTCACATATCTGATTTTTTCACCTCACAGCCGATTGACAAAGGTTGACTAAAAGAGGGGCAATGTCTTGGAGCTGCACAATCCAGTCTACCGTTACAGATGCGATCGCGGCTTCCGGCATGATCCGGCTTTCTGCTGTTGCAGGCTCTTGTACTATAGCCCGTCCGCCGCGTGCTTTAATTTTTGCCAAGCCTTTCGCACCATCCTGGCTTGCTCCGGTTAAAATCACCCCGATAACTCTCTGTGCATAAGCATCAGCCGCCGATTCAAACAGCACATCAATCGACGGTCGGGCATTGCATACAGGAGCCTCAGTGGAGAGTGCTAATGTGGCGATGCCGCCGTACCGACCTTGGCGGTGTCCCCATGCCTGTCGGGGTTCCACCAGTAAGTGATAATCAGCGGGAGCTAGGTATACCCGTCGAGGCAGAATTTCTTCTTTATCTTCCGCTTCCGCCACCGGCAAAGTGCTGTACTGCTGGAGAAAGAAGCTCAGCGTGTTATCAGAGGCTTTGTGACGGTGTTGGACGACAACCACAGCCGCTGGGAAAGTATTTGGTAGACCTGCGAGCATTACGGTTAAAGCTTGTAACCCACCTAATGATGTGCCGACAACAACAATATCAAAAGTCATACTCACCATGAATCAGTAGATGGGCAAAACTCAATAAAACGGGTGGGTAGTGAAGGATTTCCAATTACCTACTACTCTTGACCTAAAAAATATTCACCTTCTTTTTATTCCATTGATTTGGGAAATCTTGCATTTATATGTAATTTGTAATTGAAAAGTTTTAATTAAGCCAATTTCCGGTAAATCTTTTCATGATTTTCTAACTCCTCATAGTGTTTTTCGTATAGAGTGGTTTTCAGGGATTCCTGACGACCTAATCCTAGAATCCCAAATCTACAAAGGCTATCGTACAAAAGATTGTGAACCCGTTCCTGAAGAAATGGATTGAAATAGATTAGGACGTTGCGACATAAGATGACATTAAATTCATTAAAAGAACCATCAATCGCTAGATTATGTTGAGAAAAAATAATGTTTTCTTTGAGTGACGCCCGAAAAATAGCGCTATCATAAGCAGCGGTATAATACTCCGAAAAAGACTTAATCCCGCCTGCTTTGAGATAATGCTGAGTATATTCCTGCATTAAATGGAGGGGAAAAATGCCACTTTTGGCTTTTCTTAATACCATCTCATTCATGTCAGTTGCATAGATGCGGCAACGGTGATAAAGCTCTTCTTCTTGCAACAAAATTGCGATTGAATAAACTTCCTCTCCAGTTGAACAACCTGCACACCAGATCCGAATAAATGGATATGTTCGCAATAAGGGAACAACTTTATTTCTAAATGTTAAATAAAAGGTCGGATCGCGGAACATGGCGGTCACGTTGACGGAGAGACCGAGCAGAAATCGCTCCATCGCGTTTGCATCGTGGAGGACTCTTTCCTGAAGCGCGGATACACTGCTTAAATGCTCCGCACGAATCGCATTCCAGATGCGGCGCTTGAGTGAAGCGGGAGCATAATTTCGGAAATCAAATCCGTAGTAACGATACACGCCCTCCAATAGCAACTGAATTTCAATATCTTCAAGTTCGCTGCTATTTTTGGGCGTGTTCATACAGTAAAAAGTAAAAGGTAGAAAGGTAAAAGAAACAGAGACAAAGAAACAGCAAGAACTTTTGCTGCTTCTTTGCCTTTTTTCTTTTGCCTTATCGATAGAGCCAGACGCGAAGCAGGGAGAGCAATTGCTCGGTATCTACAGGTTTGGTGATGTAGTCGGACGCACCCGCTTCAATACACTTTTCGCGATCGCCTTTCATGGCTTTGGCGGTGAGAGCGATCATCGGTAGTGTTGCGAATGAATCGAGTTGGCGAATGGCTTGCATGGTTTCGTAACCGTCCATTTCCGGCATCATCACGTCCATCAGGACAATATCAATGTCGGGGCGTTCTTGCAACTTCGCAATGCCATCTCTGCCATTTTCGGCATACAACACTTCCATTTGATGGAGTTCCAGCATACTGGTGAGGGCAAAGATATTCCGCACATCGTCATCAACAATCAAAACTTTCTTGCCAGTCAGAACCGGATCGGTTTGATGCAATTGTTCCAGAATTTGTTGTTTCGGGCGGGGTAAATTTGCCTGCACTCGGTGAAGGAACAAGGCGGTTTCATCCAGAAGACGTTCTGGCGATCGCACGTCTTTGATGATAATCGTCTCGGCAATGCGCTTGAGTTCGGTTTCTTGTTGCTTGGTTAATTCCCTGCCGGTATAAACAATAATCGGGAGTGTTGTCAGGCTAGGCTCCTGTTTGATTTGCTCCATCAACTCAAATCCAGTCATATCCGGCAGTCCCAAATCTAGTACCAGGCAATCATAGTGCCCGGTTCTCAGCTCTTCGAGTGCCTCTGTCCCAGTGCCTACAGCCGTCGTCTGCACGTCGCTATTACCGATTAGCTCGACAATGCTGTGGCGTTGAGTTTCATCATCTTCTACGACCAGCAAGTTCTTCACGGGGCGCTCGACAAATCCCTTAATGTCAGATAGCGCCTGCGCTAAGGCTTCGCTGCTGACAGGTTTTTGTAGATAAGCGATCGCTCCTTGTTGCAAGCTGCGCTGCTGGACTTCTTCGACGGAGATGATATGCACGGGGATGTGACGAGTGCCTGGGTCGTGCTTCAAACGGTCTAACACCGTCCAGCCATCCATCACCGGCAACCGAATATCTAGCGTAATCGCATCCGGCTGATATTCTCGCACCATTGCCAGAGCTGTATCGCTTCGCAACGCCACCAGCCCTTTGAAGCCTTGTTGTCGTGCCATATCCAACAAGATCCGGGCAAAATTGATATCGTCCTCCACAATTAGCAACACGCGATCGCCCGCTTGAATATCGTCCCGGTCATCGCTAATGTCAGCCATGTGTGCAGAACGCGGGTAGGGACTCGCGGCGACACTTGCCTCTCCGAGACTGGAGGAACGAACGCCGTCGTTTCGATTCGCCGGTGGAGTTGCTGGTGGAGTTGCTGGTGGAGTTGCTGGTAGAGTTGCCGATGGAATCGCCGGTCGAACATCAAGGGTCTGAGGGATACTGGGTGCGAGGGTACTGGGGGCGACGGGACTCCGCGCTCCTGGAAGGATACTTCGCACTTCCGGACTTATTCCTGCTGCCCCATCTTGATAAGCTTGCGGCAAATAGAGGGTAAACGTGCTTCCCTGTCCCGGACTGCTCACCAGACGAATTTCTCCGCCCAGTAGTCGGGCAATTTCTCGACTGATTGACAAGCCCAAACCCGTGCCGCCGTATTTGCGGCTGGTTGTTCCATCCGCCTGCTGAAAAGCCTCAAAAATAATTCTCTGCTTATCTGGTGCAATCCCAATCCCTGTGTCGCTGACGGCAAAAGCAATGACGGTCTGGGCGCGATTTAAACTCCCCTGTTCGGAACTCCAGCCGCCTGTCGCCAGCTCGACTCGTAATCGGACTGCACCCTGATCCGTAAATTTAAAGGCATTCGAGAGCAGATTCTTCAGGACTTGTTGTAACCGTTTCGAGTCGGTATACATTCCCTTGGGCAGTCTTTCGTCGGATTCCACAGTAAAGGCGAGTCCTTTGTCGTGCGCCACTTGCTGGAACGTTCGCTCCATCTGGCTCCGCAAATCGGTAAATAACATCTGATCGATGTCAACCGACATCGTTCCCGATTCAATTTTTGCCAGATCCAAGATGTCGTTAATCAGTCCCAACAGATCGGTGCCTGCGGAATGAATGGTGCGGGTGTATTCGACTTGCTTCGGCGTCAGGTTCCCCTCTGGATTATCAGAAAGTAGACGAGCCAAAATCAACAAGCTATTTAGCGGCGTCCGCAATTCGTGGGACATATTCGCCAAGAATTCCGACTTGTACTTCGAGGTGAGTGCCAGTTGCTCGGCTTTTTCCTCCACCGACTGTCTTGCCTGTTCGATTTCTCGATTCTTGCGCTCGACTTCGCGGTTTTGCATCGCGAGTAAGCGCGATCGCTCTTCCAGTTCTTCGTTGGTTTGCTGCAACTGTTCTTGTTGATTCTTGAGCAGTTCCTCGGATGCCTGGAGTGATTTGGCTTGTTGTTCCAGTCGCTTATTCGTTTCTGTGAGTTCTTTTTGCTGGGTTTGGAGTTCTTCTGCTAGGGCGGTGGATTGCTTGAGCAATTCTTCGGTACGCATCGAAGCCGCGATCGTATTCAGAACGATGGCAATGCTTTCGGTGAGTTGATCGAAGAAAGTGAGGTGAATCTCGCTAAATCGTCGGAAAGAAGCCAGTTCAATCACTGCGGTCACTTGTCCTTCAAAGAGGACGGGCAACACAACAACATTCAGCGGAGTCGATTCCCCTAAGCCAGAGCTGATCTTGATATAGTTGTCCGGCACCTCGCTGAGCAGAATCCGTTCTTTTTCCAGGGCGCATTGTCCCACCAAGCCTTCTCCTAAATGGAAGTGATTGGCGAGATGCTTGCGCTCGCGGTAGGCATAGGTACTCAGGAGTTTCAAGAATGCCTGATGTTGCTCGCCACTTTCCATCAGGTAAAACACACCGTGTTGCGCGGAAACCAGAGGAGCGAGTTCCGAGAGAATGAGTTTGGAGACGGTCTCCAAATCTCGCTGTCCCTGAAGCATCCGGGTAAATTTGGCGAGGTTGGTTTTCAACCAGTCTTGCTCGGTATTTTTCTGCGTTGTTTCCCGCAGATTGGCAATCATCTGGTTGATGTTGTCTTTGAGGATGGCGACTTCACCTTGTGCGGCGACGGAAATCGACCGGGTGAGGTCGCCTCTGGTTACAGCGATCGCAACTTCGGCGATCGCTCGTACCTGCGTGGTTAAATTCGCCGCCAGTTCGTTCACGTTGTCGGTCAGCGCTCTCCAGGTTCCGGCAGCTCCAGGCACCTTCGCCTGTCCCCCCAGCTTCCCTTCAATTCCGACCTCTCGCGCCACTGTCGTAACTTGATCGGCAAAGGTTGCCAGGGTGTCGATCATCTCGTTGATCGTATCGGCTAAGGTTTCAATTTCTCCCTTCGCCTCCAGCATTAGTTTTCGCTTCAAGTCCCCATTGGCAACTGCCGTTACCACTTTGGCGATGCCTCGCACTTGCGCGGTTAAGTTCCCCGCCATTGAGTTCACGTTGTCGGTCAAATCTTTCCAGGTTCCGGCAACGCCGCGCACCTCCGCTTGACCGCCCAATTTCCCTTCAGTTCCCACCTCTCGCGCCACCCGCGTTACTTCTGAGGCGAAGGAGGAAAGCTGATCCACCATCACGTTGATCGTGTCTTTGAGATCCAAAATCTCGCCTTTGACATCAACCGTAATTTTCTTAGAAAGGTCGCCATTTGCTACCGCCTTCGTCACTTCCGCGATGTTCCGCACCTGCGCCGTTAGATTCCCCGCCATCAAGTTGACGTTATCGGTCAAATCTTTCCAGGTTCCGGCAACCCCTCGGACATACGCTTGTACGCCGAGTTTTCCTTCCGTTCCCACCTCTCGCGCTACCCGCGTTACCTCCGAGGCGAAGGAGTTGAGCTGATCCACCATCGTGTTGATCGTGTTCTTCAGCTCTAAAATTTCCCCTTTAACATCGACGGTAATTTTCTTAGATAAGTCGCCGTTCGCCACCGCCGTCGTCACTTCCGCGATGTTTCGCACCTGCGCGGTCAAGCTTCCCGCCATGAAGTTCACCGAATCGGTGAGATCCTTCCAGGTTCCGGCAACCCCTCGCACCTCCGCTTGTACGCCGAGTTTCCCTTCCGTACCCACCTCTCGCGCTACCCGCGTCACCTCCGAGGCAAAGGAGTTGAGCTGATCCACCATCGTGTTGACGGTGTTTTTCAGCTCTAAAATCTCGCCTTTAACATCGACGGTAATTTTCTTAGATAAGTCGCCATTCGCCACCGCCGTCGTCACGGCGGCAATGTTTCGCACCTGTGCAGTCAAACTTCCTGCCATGAAGTTCACCGAATCGGTGAGATCCTTCCAGGTTCCAGCAACCCCTCGTACATCTGCTTGCACGCCGAGTTTCCCTTCCGAACCCACCTCTCGCGCCACCCGCGTCACCTCCGAGGCAAAGGACGAAAGCTGATCCACCATGATATTGATCGTGTTTTTCAGCTCTAAAATTTCGCCTTTAACTTGGACGGTAATTTTCTTGGATAAGTCGCCATTTGCGATCGCAGTTGCCACTTCCGCAATGTTTCGCACTTGTTCGGTGAGGTTCCCCGCCATCGAGTTCACCGAATCGGTGAGATCCTTCCACGTTCCGGCGACGCCTCGCACTTCTGCTTGTACGCCTAATTTCCCTTCCGAACCCACCTCACGCGCCACCCGCGTTACTTCTGAGGCGAAGGACGAAAGCTGATCCACCATCGTGTTGATCGTCTTTTTCAGCTCTAAAATTTCGCCTTTGACATCAACCGTGATTTTCTTAGAAAGGTCGCCGTTCGCTACCGCCGTCGTCACTTCCGCGATGTTCCGCACCTGTGCGGTTAGATTCCCCGCCATCGAGTTCACCGAATCGGTGAGATCCTTCCAGGTTCCGGCAACGCCGCGAACTTCTGCTTGTACGCCCAATTTCCCTTCCGTACCCACCTCACGCGCCACCCGCGTTACTTCTGAGGCGAAGGAGTTAAGCTGATCCACCATCGTGTTGACGGTGTTTTTGAGTTCTAAAATTTCGCCTTTGACATCGACGGTAATTTTCTTGGATAAGTCGCCATTCGCCACTGCCGTCGTCACTTCCGCGATGTTCCGCACCTGTGCGGTCAAAGAACCTGCCATAAAGTTCACCGAATCGGTGAGATCCTTCCAGGTTCCGGCGACTCCTCGTACCTCCGCCTGACCCCCCAGCTTCCCATCTGCGCCGACCTCCCGCGCCACCCGCGTGACTTCCGAGGCGAAGGAGGAAAGCTGATCCACCATGATATTGACGGTGTTTTTCAGCTCGAAAATTTCCCCTTTGACATCGACAGTGATTTTCTTCGACAAGTCGCCATTTGCTACCGCCGTCGTCACTTCCGCGATGTTCCGCACCTGCGCGGTTAGATTCCCCGCCATCAAGTTCACCGAATCGGTGAGATCCTTCCAAGTTCCGGCAACTCCACCGACTTCTGCTTGTACGCCTAGTTTCCCTTCCGTACCCACCTCACGCGCCACCCGCGTCACTTCCGAGGCGAAGGAGTTCAACTGATCCACCATCGTGTTGACGGTGTTTTTTAGTTCTAAAATTTCCCCGCGCACATCGACGGTAATTTTCTTCGACAAGTCGCCATTTGCCACCGCCGTCGTCACTTCTGCAATATTCCGCACCTGGGAGGTTAAACTTCCCGCCATGAAGTTCACCGAATCGGTGAGATCCTTCCAAGTTCCGGCAACTCCCTTCACTTCTGCCTGACCGCCTAACTTCCCATCTGCACCCACTTCGCGGGCAACCCGCGTGACTTCCGAGGCAAACGAGTTCAGCTGATCCACCATCACGTTGATGGTGTCCTTCAAATCTAAAATTTCGCCTTTGACATCAACCGTGATTTTCTTAGAAAGATCGCCATTTGCTACTGCCGTTGTTACTTCTGCAATGTTCCGTACCTGCGCTGTCAAGTTTCCTGCCATCAAGTTCACCGAATCGGTGAGATCCTTCCAGGTTCCGGCAACCCCACGAACTTCTGCTTGACCGCCCAGTTTACCTTCCGTACCCACTTCGCGGGCTACCCGCGTGACTTCTGAGGCAAAGGAGTTCAGCTGATCCACCATGACGTTGACGGTGTTTTTCAGCTCTAAAATCTCGCCTTTGACATCGACGGTGATTTTCTTAGAAAGGTCGCCATTGGCAACTGCTGTGGTGACTTCAGCGATGTTCCGGACTTGGGCAGTCAAATTTCCTGCCATCAAGTTGACGTTATCGGTCAAATCTTTCCAGGTGCCTGCGACGCCCTTCACTTCTGCTTGCACGCCCAGCTTGCCTTCCGTGCCTACTTCACGGGCAACCCGCGTGACTTCTGAGGCAAAGGAGGAAAGCTGATCCACCATCGTGTTGACGACCTGTGCGGTTTGGAGGAATTCCCCTTGCAAGGCTCTACCTTCAATCTCCGGTGCGATTCTCTGAGATAGGTCGCCATTGGCAACTGCCCGGATCACGCGAGCAGTTTCAGCGGTCGGTTGAACTAAATCTGTAATTAGCGTATTGACAGAATCTACGCTTGCTGACCAGGAACCCCCTGCCGTTCCAATCGAAGCACGCTGGGCGATTTTTCCTTCTTTCCCAACAACCGTGCTAATCCGTTCTAGCTCAGTCGCCATCCTCTGATTCATCTCAATGATGTCGTTGAGCGTATCGGCAATTTTCCCCGCCATGCCAGTCTGGTCAATCGGCATCCGGACAGAAAAGTCACCTTTTTTAACAGCTACGAGCGTTCTCAGGAGCTGTTTAGCATCGAGATTATCGGTATCGGGGGTTGCCGGTGCAGTGGGCATAGCTTTATCCTTCGAGGATGGTTACTTTTTGTCGCAGCCTGAGTAACGGGTTCAAAATTCTGTCATATCAATGATGATTCTGACGCACTGCGACCCTTTTTGAATACTTTTGGGCGACTCAAACGTGTTAACTTCTCGTTACAAGACGCAGGCTGAGCATTGCTACTTATCATTCAACAGCCGCGTTGTCGCTAACCAGTGGTGCGTAGATGCTTGTGTTCGGAGACTTGTTTGAGTTTATGAGTACAAGGTCGCTGTGTCAGTCATTAATATATCAAGAATCAGTTGGGTTGAGGGGTAGGCGCTAAGGGCAAGGGAGAGAGGATGCGATCGCATCCTCTCTCCCTTACAAGCAGAGTAGCCTAGAAACGAAGACAATTTTGTAGGGACATCCACAAGAGGTACCCCTACACAATTTCAATTGTCAGCAACGCTAAACTTTGAACATGAATTTTGAGCATGAACTCTATTCGTGTTCTACCACAAATATATTGGCATAGAGGTTTGCTAATATTTGCTTTCCCTCTTGCGTCATCTCTAAGTAGCGTAATCCATCCTGGATGTAAGGATATACGACATTCCAGTAAAACTTCGGGTAGTTTCTTCGTAAATCTCCGGGAGTTTTGTAACCCAATGTTTTATTCACCCCGGTTTCTTCAAATTCGTAGAACAATCCACTAATTTTTTGCAAGTAGCGCGGATCGCTAAGTTGACCAATTAAATCGGCGGCACGAATTAAGCCTGGAAAGTTATTAGTATCTTGATGATCTGCATCTGCTGGCACAGGAAAACGAGTTAACTCGATATTGTTCTTGATTGTTTCTGTATCTATCAGTTTGTGACCGCCAAAACGCTCCTCAATAAACAGTTTTCCGCGATCTACATGATAAGGTGTAAGGCTGGCATCGGTTAATCCGGTTGGCAGCGAAATGAGCAAGTTGTCGATACCTGTGGCATACACCCTTTCACTGGGTCGATCTTGCAGGCAAACTCCCTTCACGTAACCAATATCATGGCACAACAAAGAAATGATACAGTGCAACCAATCTTCGCAATAAACTCCCCCAAAGCGGATATGTTTGCCCCGCAGAATTGCTTGTCCCACTAAGGTGACAAAGATGGTGTGTTCGACGTTGTGATAAAGGGCGTCGCTGTTAGCAATATTTTCCAGAGCCATGTTTCCAGCCCAGACGATGATATCAGGGTAGTCTGGTTTAAGACCGCCGTAAGTGCGGCAATAGGCAGCTCGCAGGCGTTCAACGAAGGTATCGATCATCACCATTGTGGGATTAAACATCTCTAGTCCCCTGATAAAATTGAGAGCGCATTTAGAAAATTCAATTAAAGAAAATCAATTGTTATAAATTGATTAAAATTTTGAAGCGTCTACTGATTGGCCTAAAACTACTCTTCTAGGGCGTTTAATTTTATTCATTTTCTAAATTAAAACACGCTTACTTGCTACTTCTATCAGTAGTTTCACTTACCTTTATGCAGACCGCAACCAGGAAAGCTCAGAAGTTCTGAGTGTTTTTCAGGCTACAGCAAAACTGAAGACACGAGAGCATTCAGTTTCCCTGACTCCTGTTACACATCAGACCTAATTAATTCAGGAAACCCCAGGAAAGTTCAGGAAATCTCTAGTTTTTCCTCTGTTATCTGCTATAGGAGATTGTTTTTACTTGCACTTTCCCAGGGTTTCTCAAGGTGGTGTAATACCATTTCAGTAATTGCCTTGCAACAGAGCCGACGAATTGCTGCGATGGGAGCGCCGCTACTCTAGTAACAAGAAGGAGAAAGAGAAAATCGCCAGTATAGTGCCAGTAAAGCTAATAAAATCTCTGAGAAGTGTCAAAAGTTGCCCTTTTTTCTAGCGTTAGCGTTCGCGAAGCGGCGCGGATGTGGGAAAGGGATGCGCGATCGCACATCCCTTTCGCGCATCCGCGCTGCTTCGCGGGGATGCAAGGGATATCTCTACCGTTTAAGCGTCTCAATTAGGACTTTTCAGACATTCTCTAATAGGTGTAAGAAGATTAATAGCAGGAGACCGTCACGCTTTAGACTCAGCCATCAGGATTCCCTTAGAGCTTAGAAAGAAGGAGTCCCTGGCTCAGGGGAGTTTTGTCCGCTTTATTGCCATCGACGGGCTGTGGCAGCTACATTTTTATAATAGGAAGTAATCCTAGGCTTACTGTTTGGTTGCACTTATAAAAAGTTATCAAATATACGCAAGGTGCAATTTTAAATAGGCCCTTGATTCCATCAGTTTCTATTTTCAGATAAAGACTGATCAAGATTTTTATTGGCAAGAGGTGAGAACGCTATGTAAACTTAATCGATCGATCTCTTAAAATGAACCTTCTTATGTGAATCAGGTTGCAAAATTTATTAAATGTTAAATATAGCAAATTTGCTCGATTTTTAATCTGTTTTTAAGAAACCGCGAAAGACGCACTAGCCTTAATTGAGCTATACACTTTCTTCGCTAGAGCAAAAAGAAAACGATAAAAAAGAAGTTTCTGAACACCTAAAGTTGTTATCAAATAGCCCTTTCAAGCAAGCATGGAAATTAACGAAGCATTAAGATTTATAGACGATTTAATTTTTGTTAAAACAGGAAAGCACTTAAACGATCTGGAAAGGGAAATATTTCTAGGATCTTGGGAAGGAAAAACTTATGAAGATATTTATCCTTTGAATCCTCAATATGTAGAAAAAGATGTTGGCTATAAATTATGGAAGAAGCTTTCGGTAGTTTTGGAGGAAAGAGTTAGCAAAAAAAATTTCAAAGGAGCCATAGAACGCGCTCAAAAGCAGGAGTCGCACTCAGCAGAAGTGCCACCCCTGAAGGACCAGAACCATTCCCAAAAAGAAGTAGAGGGATTTACGAAGAGAATCTTTATCTCGCACCGCGCACAGGAGCCAGATAGGGGACTAGCGACTCAATTTTACGAAACCCTGAATGCTTCTGGATACACAGCCTTTATGGCGAGTGTAGGCGCACCTACAAGGGATGTCCAGAAAGGCGAGGGTCAGAGACATTCCTCAGAAAAAATCGGATGGTCAGCGCCGCCTCTTCTTTCTCAAATTGATACAGAGTTACAGCAATGCGACTACTTTTTGCTGCTAATTTCTCCCCAAACGGCGGTAAGTGAAATGGCGATCGAAGAGTTGCGACGAGCGAAGGAATTGCGCTCTATTCAGAATAAGCCAGCCGTGCTAACAATTCGCGTTAATTGTCCCTCGAATACTCCGCTAAATCACGATTTACGCAGCTATCTTGATGGAAATGAACAATTTGAGTGGAACTCGCCTGCTGACACTCCAAGTATTGTGCAAAAAATTCTGAGTTTACTGGCAAGAAGCGTGGAGTCCGGCGTTGTAGAGGCAGATTTAACTAGGATATCCGTGGGGATACCTGAGGAATCAATCGATTCATCTCTAGAGAAGCCTGAACGCCTAACTCCTTTAATTTCCCAGGAGGATGAAGGGACATCCGTCATCCTGCATTCTTCAGATGCACCCCTGCCAGTGGCAGAACCAGAGTTACCCAATGGTCAGGTGCGTCTGGCTTCTGCGTTTTATGTAGAGCGAGTTCCTTATGAAACGCAGTGTTACAAGGAGATTTTGCAACCAGGCGCTTTGATTCGAATCAAGGCACCGAGACAGATGGGGAAAACTTCGTTGATGGCGAGGATTCTTTATCGAGCAAACGAGCAAGGTTATCGGACGGTACCGTTGAGTTTTCAGCACGCGGATACGGCAGTTTTTACAGATTTAAATCAACTTTTGCGGTGGTTTTGTGCCCGAATTTCTCGAAAGCTGCGCCTTCCTCATCAATTAGATGATTATTGGACGGATACTTTTGGTAGTAAAGATAATTGCACGATTTATTTTGAGGATTGTTTGCTGTCAGCATCTGACAGTCCGTTAGTATTAGGCTTAGATGAAGTGGATCGGGTTTTTCAATATCCCAAAATTGCTGACGATTTTTTTGGGTTGTTGCGGGCTTGGTACGAGGAAGCTGGCTATGGGAATGGCGATAGCGATCGCTGGCAACAACTCCGGCTGGTGGTGGTACACTCAACGGAAGTTTATATCCCTCTGAATGTCAATCAATCCCCGTTTAATGTAGGGTTGCCGATTGAGTTACCGGACTTTAGCCCGGAACAGGTGCAAGATTTAACTCAGCGGCATGGACTGAATTTGAATGCAACGCAGGTTGAGCAATTAATGAGGCTAGTTGGTGGACATCCTTATTTAGTCCGATTGGCGCTTTATCATATCGCGCAGCAAACGATTACGCTGGATCAACTGTTAGAAACTGCACCCACAGAGGCGGGACTTTACGATGATCATTTGCGAAGACATTTATGGAATCTGCAACAACATCCAGAGTTAGCAGATGCTTTCGCTAAAGTAGTGATGGCAGACACACCCATTGAATTAGAGTCGGTGCCAGCATTTAAATTGCATAGTATGGGGCTGGTACAGTTGCAGGGCAATTATGTCACGCCGCGCTTCGATTTATATCGGCAATATTTTAGCGATCGCTTGTCAATTAAAAATGTCAATTAAAAACTAAAAATTAATAGGGATTAGTTGAGTTAATAGTTGAGCTATCTCTTAGGCAAATTTTAGATAACTGTTAGCTAAAAGTATAGAGCAGTTATTCATTACTCACAAAAAACTCATTTGTCAGAAGCATGGTGTTTTCTACCCAATCAGAAGCCCTTATGAGTCAACAGCCAAACCCAGGCTATAACTATAAAGTCGGTGGACATTTGCCTCTTGATGCTCCTACTTATGTAGTGCGACAGGCAGATTTTGACCTTTACGAAGGGTTGAAGGCAGGAGAGTTTTGTTATGTGTTAAATTCTCGGCAGATGGGGAAAACTAGCTTGCGGGTGCGAACGATGCACAAGTTGCAAGCGGAAGGATTTGCCTGTGCAGCGATAGACTTGACGAAAATTGGTAGCCAAGATATTACGCCGGATCAGTGGTATGCCGGAGTGATGCGGCGGTTGGTGACGAGTTTCCAGCTTTCAGACAAGATTAACTTACAGAGTTGGTTGCGCGATCGCGCTTTTTTACCTCCGGTACAGCGCTTGAGTGAATTTATCGAACAAGAGCTGCTAACATCAGTCAGTCAGAAAATTGTTATTTTTATCGACGAAATTGATAACGTCCTTAGCTTAAATTTTAAGATTGATGACTTTTTTGCGTTTATTCGGGCTTGCAATGAATACGAACGTCTGACTTTTGCCTTGCTAGGAGTGGCGAGTCCCTCTGATTTGATGCAAGACAAAAACCGGACTCCTTTTAATATCGGTCGGGCGGTTGAATTATATGGCTTTCAATTACACGAAGCGCAGCTTTTAGCAGGGGGGTTAGCCGGGAAAATTAGCAATCCTCAAGAAATGCTAAAAGCTGTATTAGATTGGACGGGAGGACAGCCGTTTCTTACCCAAAAACTTTGTAAATTAGTCCTTCAACAAGCAGAGCAAAACTTATTACCCATTAGCCAAATCCCAGATTGGGTTGAGAGATTAGTGCGATCGCGCATCATCGAGAGTTGGGAAGCGATGGATGAACCACCGCATCTAAAGACGATACGCGATCGCATTCTCCGAATTGGACAGCGCAGCCGTACGCTACTGGATCTCTATCAGTTAATTTTGCAACAAGATGAATTAGCATTTGACGAAAGTCCAGAACAAATCGATTTACTACTATCAGGAGTAATTGTCAAGCGGCAAGGGAAGTTAAAGGTATGTAACCGCATTTATGCCTCTGTATTTAACGAGAGGTGGGTAAACAAGGCGTTAGCGGATATGCACGCCGACTTCATGCAAGTTGTTGCTACCCAAGAACAAAAACTTCTATCGATGCTTAGCGTGATGGAAGGCAAAACATTTGATGATATTCTTTCAGAAATATTAGGTTCTATTACTTTAAAAATGGGCGAACTACTGAGTGTAGATCGCACAACAGTTTTCTTTATAGATGAAGAAAAAAGTGAACTTTGGTCAATTATCGCTAGGCATGAAGACGGAAATCATCCCGAACTTCAAATTTTGTCAAACAAAGAAACTAAAGGACGGTTAACTTATTTCAAAAAATTTGTCAGCACTCCCTTTAGTTTTTGTGACGATCCCGCTGAGTTGGAAGCGGACGAATCAGATACAAATAAGGGATATCGCACCTACAACGAGTTAATTTTACCAATATTAAACGAGCAGGGAGATTTAGTTGCTGTTGTTCAATTACTGAATAAGTTAAAGCAGCCGAATAATCCACAAGCTCGCTATTCAGAAAGAATTGATAAATACGGTTTCACAGAAGCCGATCAAAAACAGTTTGCTGACTATGCTCCGGCAATTCGACGAATTCTAGAAAGATGTCAGTATTGTTACAAATTAACCCAAAGACTACAAGCCTCAGAAGCACTGACAGAAGCAACGCGATCGCTCTCTCAAAGCAGCCTCGATTCTGAAGAAGTCTTGGGTCGCGTCATGGATGCGGCAAAAAAACTGATGAATGCCGATCGCAGCACGCTCTGGCTAATCGATCGAGAGGCAAATGAACTATGGACCAAAATTCCTTTTGAGGACGGTTCTGTTCGAGACTTGCGAGTCAAAGTAGGGCAAGGTTTCGCTGGCAAAGTTGCTGCATCGGGAGAAACTTTAAATATTTCCTTCGATCTGTACGAACATCCTGATTCGGAGACAGCTAAGAAAACAGATCAGAAGACGGGTTATCGAACTTGTAGTTTACTGTGTATGCCCGTTTTCAGCCCTGATGGTGAATTATTGGGTGTTACCCAATTAGTGAATAAAAAGAAACCGGGTGTTTTTCCAGAATATAACCCAGATCATTGGCCCGAAGCCCCCGAATGCTTCAAGGCTAGTTTTGATGGGAATAGTGAAAAATATATGCAGATTTTTAACTCTCAAGCGGGGGTTGCTCTGCAAAATGCCCAGAAATTTGCCAGCGTCAAACAAGAGGCAGAATCTCAACAAAAAAATGTGGTCAGTCAAACTCTGGCGATGCTCAATAGTGTCATGGATAACCAGGGTTTTGATGATATTTTAGATAGCACCTTGCGTTCGATTACTCTAAAAATGGGCAAATCTTTGAGTGCCGACCGCACGAGTATCTTTTTATTAGATGAAGACAAACATGAATTTTGGTCAATTATCGCCGAAGCCGATGGAGATGGTTCTTTAGAAATTCGGATACCTGCTAATAAAGGAATTGTGGGCGAAGTGGCAGCCCGCAAAGAAGTTATCAATATTCCCTTCGATTTCTACGACGATCCTCGCTCTGATGCAGCAAAAGAGCAAGACAAAAAAAACGGCTATCGCACTTATACAATGTTGGCGTTGCCACTCTTAAATGAGCAGGGAAGTTTAGTCGCAGTTATTCAGTTACTCAACAAATTAAAGCGATTTGGCGACCGGACTGCATCCTTAGCAGAAAGAATCGATCGACAGGGCTTTACCAAAGCAGATGAAGAACGATTTGCGGAAAATGCCCCAATGGTTCAAATGATTTTAGAAAGCTTCCGCTCTTATCATAAAACGGCTAGAGGGCAACGAGTGGCAGCCGCATTAATGGCAGCAGCTCGTTCAGTGAATCAAAGCAGTTTGGATCTTCAAGAAATTCTCAAACGGGTGATGGAAGCAGCTAAGAAACTGATGAATGCCGACCGCAGTACTTTGTGGATTTTAGATCAAAAGCCTGGTGAATTGTGGACGCAGATTCCCTTTGACGATGGCTCGGTAAAAGAATTGCGGGTGAAAGTAGGACAAGGTTATGCTGGCAAAGTTGCCGAATCTGGAGAGCCTTTGAATATTCCTTTTGATTTATATTCTCGCCCAGATTCGGAGACAGCCAAAAAAACCGATCTTCAGACAGGTTATCGCACTTGTAGCTTACTCTGTATGCCAGTTTTTAGTCCCGATGGTGATTTGATTGGCGTGACTCAATTAGTGAATAAAAGAAAGCAAGGAGACTTTCCAGAATATGACAGTCCCGATCAATTGGCATTTCTACAAGAGGAAGCTCCGGAATATTTTAGGGCTAGTTTTGATGACAGCGATCAAAAATATATGCAAATTTTTAATAATCAAGCTGGAGTCATCCTCCAAAATGCCGAACTTTTGGCAGCAGTTAAAAAACAAGAGCGATCGCTTCGAGACAACCTGAGTGAATTGTAAATTTAAGCGTTGGTTCAGTACTTTGGGAATAACCCCATTCCGCCTTACTAAGAAACAGTGTTGAAGTTTTAAATTATCTAAAATTATCTAAATCCCTGCCCCGTCGAGGAACTCCGTAATCAGCCGATTAGAAGCATTTGAAATTATCGCCTTCTGAAGGCTAGCATGCATGGCAACGGGTACCTTTCTTTGAATTTTTAACGATTCAATTTCCTCCTCTAAAAATTGAATCCGGTCAAACAAAGCCCGTATCACTTCCGCTTCTGGATCTTGCAGACTTTCATTGTTAACGGAAGCATCCAAATTATCTTTGCGGCGGACAATTCGACCCGGAATGCCAACGACCGTGCAATGTGACGGAATATCCCGTAAAACAACGGAACCGGCACCAATGCAGACACTATTCCCAATTTGGATATTGCCTAACACCTTCGCCCCCGCTCCCACTACGACATTTTCTCCTAATGTTGGGTGGCGTTTGCCTATTTCTTTGCCAGTACCGCCGAGCGTCACGCCTTGGTAAATCAGAGCGTTGTCTCCCACGATTGCAGTTTCTCCAATCACAACGCCAATGCCGTGATCGATGAAAACGCCTTTGCCGATTTTGGCTCCTGGATGAATTTCAACTCCCGTGAAGAAACGAGCCAAGTGGGAAATCAAGCGAGGAATGAAGGGAAACCCAAGGCAATAAAACCAGTGCGCCACCCGATGAAAGAAAAGTGCTTGTAAGCCTGGATAGCAGAACAGCACCTCCAGCCAATTGCGTGCCGCTGGGTCGCGCTGAAAAATTATTTGGAAATCAGCGATCGCAGTCTTCAGCAAGGGCCGCTTCTCCCTTCAAGTGTTAGATGGACAGCAGGCACAATTAAATTACCTGTAATTCGGTAGGGATACCGTAATTTCTTCATGAGTTAGGAGTATGCCATAGCCTATCTGCAAAAACAATCCCTAAAAGTGCATAATTCCTATCGACGAACCGTAGTATACTGGGAAACGTTCTTGGCTGTCGATAATCCCACGCGAGGGAGCTGTCCTGGAAGGTGAGGTACGCTTTGTTGGTCTTAGAACTAGCCAGCCACCAGAAGCTGGGAGACTTCCTGCAAATAGACCACATTGCTGTCGGTCAACAAATACTAAACTGCTATTTAGGCAGGTGTTGATGACGTTGTGGCGCTGCGGCTTAGTCCTCAGTCAACGAGGCGCTTTCATCTGGGTTATTTGTTGGCGGAGGAACCCCAGCGAATTACGGTGTGAGAGGTGCTTGGAACCCTTGAGTCCAGCTGCTTCGCAAACCCTTGAAGATTTTATGATTCAGGAAATTTGACAGGAAGCGACAAGAACAGCGATTCGCTACGGGCGATCGCTTCACGCCGTCTTGCAGTGCGAGACGTTACAGGATCTGCTCTCGAAATGGGATGAGAGTCAACAGTTGAGTCCATGTTTTACATCTAACTTTGGCGGAGTAGTAAAGATGCGAATTGCTCATAATGTCACGGAATTAGTTGGTCATACGCCTCTGGTTGAGCTGAATCGGATTCCGCAATCTGAAGGCTGTGTAGCGCGAATTGTTGCGAAGTTGGAGGGGATGAACCCGACCGCTTCAGTAAAAGACCGCATTGGCGTCAGCATGATTCAAGCTGCTGAAGAAGCGGGTCTAATTCAGCCGAGAAAAACGATTATCATTGAACCGACTTCTGGCAACACTGGCATTGCACTGGCGATGGTAGCGGCGGCGAAAGGCTACGCCTTGATTTTGACGATGCCAGAGACAATGAGCCAAGAACGGCAGGCGATGCTCAAAGCCTATGGTGCCCAACTGGAACTGACTCCTGGCGCTGAAGGCATGAAGGGAGCGATCGCCCGTGCCGAACAAATTGCGGCGACAACTCCGAACGCTTTTGTACCGCAACAGTTTCGCAACCCAGCTAATCCCAAAATCCATCGGGAAACAACAGCCGAGGAAATTTGGGCTGATACTGACGGTGAAGTAGATTTCTTGGTTGCGGGAATTGGGACGGGTGGCACGCTGACTGGAGTCGCTGAGGTCATCAAGGCACGAAAACCGAGTTTTAAAGCGATCGCTGTAGAACCCGTCAGCAGTCCAGTCCTCTCTGGCGGTCAGGCGGGAGCGCATAAAATTCAAGGAATTGGTGCTGGATTCATCCCAGATGTTCTCCGAACTGAGCTGATCGATGAAGTGATTGCTGTTACGGATGAGGAGTCGATTTATTACGGTCGCCGCTTGGGTCGAGAAGAAGGATTGTTGTCGGGTATCTCTGCCGGAGCAGCTTTAGGTGCTGCAATTCGGATTGCTAAACGTGAAGAGAATGCAGGTCGTTTGATTGTTATGGTGCAACCCAGTTTTGGCGAACGTTATCTAAGTACACCGTTATTTCGAGAACTGGAACCTCAGGAAGCTCAGGCTGCTCCAATTCTGGTTTAAACCCACGATTGGAGTGGTTGTATCGCTGCATTAGTGCCAATACTTTGATGCAAGACGCGATCGCATTTATTTTGTTTGCGATCGCGCAGTAAACACATTCCTGGCACCTCTGGTAGGTGAAATCACTCTAGGCAGGGCACCTACCAGAGGTGCCCCAACATTCTCTGCAAACGAAGATAGCGATTGCCAGGTTAGTTTTATTGTTGCTTTTAACCTATTCTTAACCTAAACTAATTTCTAAACCCCAGTAAACCCAGCGAATTACTGTAGTTACCGTGAGATAGAGAAAATATCGCCTAGCTAGTCATAAATAACTGGGCTAGAGTAGCCCAGTTTTTCATCAGTACATTGGGGGACTGAGGGATAAGTGTTCTAGTTATTCTGGGAGTTCCACCAATGAGTTCGATGTTTTTCAGTCCAAGCGATTGGCAGAGCGTAACTTTTAGGCTTACCACTGCACTACTGGTTGGTGGCGCGATTGGCATGAACCGCCAACAGCCTGGTAGACCTGCTGGCTTAAGAACTTTCATGATAGTTAGCTTAGGTGCTGCCGCATTTGTAATGATTCCCTTGCAGGTGGATGGTGACAATACCTTTTCTTCTTCCAATGCTCTGAGTCGTACCATCCAAGGCGTTGCTACGGGAGTCGGGTTTCTGGGTGCAGGAATGATTCTGCAACAATCTCATCAAAAACTTAGAAAAGCCGAAGTTAAGGGGCTAACTTCCGCCGCAACTATTTGGTTGGCGGCTGGATTGGGAGCAGCCGCAGGCTGCGGATTATGGCGAATGAGTCTGATTGGAACGCTATTTGCATTGGTGGTTCTTAGTGGAGTGAAGAAACTCAAGAAGTCTCCCTTGATTCGTCTTTACGATGACAATCGGACAAAAATACCGGAAAAAGATGCTGCATCGAATCAAGATGCAGCGAAGTAATAACTTCATTGGTAGGACTGGTAGGACTTTTAAGAGCGATCGCTGCGATATTTCTTAAGGCTTGGTTGGTGAAACAGACACTACCCATAGAAAACAGCTATGGAATTCTTGCATCTGATTGTGAGAGTTTGCTGACTGATGAGCTTAGTTACCCATCGCGTAACTTTAATTAGAACAAAGTTTAGTAACCTAACCACAAGGTTTTCAGGTTACAAAAATCCAATAGTTTTATTAGGACAGCGATTGCCATCCGATGAAAGCCTATCAAAACTTCTTTTCAGAGTCAAAATTAATGATTTCCCTAGGTGCTTACATAGTAAGCATTTCCCTCTGTGCGTGGCGACTGGTAACAGACTCGCTACTTTTAGGCCAGATAAAACGTCAGAATTCACTGATGAATCCTCAGTTTCTCCTAGCCTATCAAGAACAAGACCCTACAACTTCGACAGATGCTTTGTAACAAAATTTGAATCACTTGTCTCGACCGTTGGATCTGTTGCTACTGAATTTTCATGCACTGATAGAAGTCAACCGATGCTCAGCGGATTCTCGGTCTGTACCCCTGTAAATGGTTATGAGTATTAGCTGTATCACTTGTTCAATCAAACAAGTTCAGGGATAGATTGGACACTAGCTCCTGAGAGATTAGTCGTTTATTTAAACAATTCTACGCCAATTCGGTCGGAATACCGTAATATATATCCAAAGACTGATATTCAGTAAAGATTTTCTGTATAAATATATCTATAAGTCTTAAAAGTACAGTAACCCTACCGAAAAGCCGGAGTTAACACCAAGTTACAACTAAATAAAGCATAAGTATCTGGATTCAGAACCATCGTTCATGGCAATCAAAAATGCATCATGAACAATCGAGCTTATTTAATAAAAGCTGCAAACCGCTACAAGTAACAACTTAGCTGGAGAATGACTGATGTTGTTATCGTGCGCCTTCGCATCTTCCACCCGCTCCAGGCTCACAATCCAGTCAATAGATGGAAATTGAGTTTACCTTCTCTTTAACTGGGTTGATGAGGGTGTGATTCTCCATCGGGTACTAATTTTCGTTTCCTTGAGACATTTATAAGGATACCTATGAACCATCTCACCGCTCCGCTAGTTACAACTCTTCAGCCTCGTTTTGACGTTCGTGACAGTTCGTGACAGATGGAGGTTATCTATTTATTCTTTACAGATCATCTCAATCCTATCGATCTCTTTGAATCTGAGTAAATTTAATTACAATTCTCTTTCGTAATCATGTTAAAATATCGGTTTTTATTAACATCTCTGATAGTTCTCACCTTCGGGATAACCTCTTGTAGTAGAGAAGAGGAAAAAAAGGCTCAGGTGAGTATTGATGGTGGAGCAGTAGGCTTTCCTATCCATCAATCGGTGGCTGAAGAATTTCAAAAGGTTAAACCTGATGCTCAGGTTAGTGTGGCTTCAAGCGGTACTGGCGGCGGCATGAGCAAGTTTTGTGCTGGAGAAATTGATATCGTTGGTGCTTCACGTTCCATTAGGGATGAAGAAATCAAAAGATGTAAAAAGAAGGGCATTGATTTTGTAGAACTGCCTGTTGCTTTAGACGGAATTGCCGTGATTGTCAATCGTCAAAATAACTTTGCTAAATGCTTGACTATCGAGGAACTTAACAAAATTTGGAATTCCAAATCAGACCGCAAAATAACCAACTGGAATCAAATTAATTCAAAGTTCCCCGACCAGCAGCTCAAGCTTTATGCTCCTGCTTCTGATACTGGAACGTTTGATTATTTCACACAAGCTGTCACTGGCAAAGCAAAAAATAGCCGCACAGACTACACTCCTAGTCACAATCAAAACGTTCTTGTCCAAGGAATTGCGGGCGACACAAATGCTATAGGTTACGTGGGGATATCTTACTATATGGAAAACCAAGACAAGCTGAACTTGGTTGGTGTGGAAAGTCCAAAAGGAGAGTGTGAAAAACCAGTTCCGCTAGACAATGTTGTTAGAAACATTTATCTACCTTTATCGCGTCCCCTCTTTATCTATGTCAGCAAGACTGCCCTAGATAACAAACCTTCGGTAAGAGAGTTTGCTGAGTTCTATCTAGAGAATTCGTGGAAATGGGTCGATCAAGTTGGTTATGTAGCGCTACCCGACGAGGCTTACCACAAGGTAAAACAAAAACTTGCCTCTGGGCAAACGGGTTCTAAATTTAAAGATGCAAAACCTGGCGAGCCGATCGCAAATCTTCTTTAAGAGGAACATAAAATCTACAACAAAGCTTGAAGAAGATTAGTCAATTAGTAACAGCATTTTTAGCTGAACTTTATTTATGCAAAATACAAACTTTAGTAATCAATTTAATGGCGCATCCAGGCGATCGCTTGAAAAGCAAGCGTCTGACGATATCCAGGAAAAAATTATCGAGGCGATCTTATTTTGTTGCGCCTTGATTTCTGTCCTCACTACGTTTGGAATTGTTTTTATCATCTTCCGGGTAACGTTTGATTTTTTCCAAGAGGTTTCGTTTGCTCAGTTCTTTCTCGATACTAAGTGGACACCTTTATTTGCAGAGAAACATTTTGGAATTTGGCCTTTGATCAATGGCACTCTAATGACTACGGCTATTGCCATGCTCGTTGCCATTCCTCTGGGTTTATGTTCAGCTATCTATTTAGCCGAATATGCTTCACCCAAGGTAGCAAGAATTTTACGCCCGGCGGTAGAACTGTTAGGGGGAGTACCTACTGTTGTCTATGGCTACTTTGCACTTTTATTTGTTACACCTGTTCTACGCTTATTCCTTCCCCTAGAAATTTTTAACGCCTTAAGCGCTGGGCTAATGATGGGAATAATGATTAGCCCTACAGTGGGTTCCATCAGCTTAGATGCCATACAATCTGTGCCTCGCTCTTTGCGCGAAGGAGCTTACGCAATCGGCGTAACTAAACTGGAAACTATCATCAAAGTTGTCCTTCCTGCCGCTCTTTCTGGAATTGCTGCCTCGATTATTCTAGGCATTTCTAGAGCCGTTGGTGAAACGATGACGGTTCTAATTGCTGCTGGGCAAGAGCCACGAATAAGCCTTAATCCCTTCCAATCAGTGGAAACAATGACAGCTTATATGGCTCAGATTTCAGGGGGAGATAGCCCTCGTGGCAGTGTTAATTACAACACTTTATATGCTGTGGGAGCCGTTTTGTTTTTAATAACGCTTGGGTTGAATGTTGTCAGCCATTGGATTTCTAATCGCTTCAGAGAGAAATACGATTAATAAACATGAGTAGTTCTATTTCCCGAAACAAATCCCAGGAACCACAAGGAGAATTTTCTGCGAATGTAGAGCAGAGAGAAAGCACAGGCAAAATATTTGAAATTATCTTTTTGCTTGGTCTATCTATTGGTTTAGTGGTTCTTGCAGTCCTAGTTTTTGATGTCTTTAAGGATGGGTTAGGGCGGCTGTTGAGTCCTGGCTTTCTGACCGAAACTCCTTCCCGGTTCCCCGATAGAGGTGGCATACGCCCTGCTATTTTTGGCAGTATGCTTCTAGGTGGATTAGTCATGTTAATTTCCGTCCCTATCGGTGTAGGAGCGGCTTTGTATCTGGAAGAATATGCACCGAAAGCTTGGTGGACGGATATTATCGAGATTAACGTTAGTAATCTCGCTGGAGTCCCTTCAATTGTTTACGGTCTACTGGGATTAGGGGTTTTCAATTATCTTTTGAATTTCGGGCCAGCTTTACTTTCAGGGGCACTAACGTTATCGTTGCTGTCTTTACCAGTAATTATTGTGACAGCCAGAGAAGCAATTCGAGCTGTTCCCGATTCTTTACGGCAAGCTTCTTATGGCTTAGGTACAACCAAATGGCAAACGGTGTGGAGTCACGTCTTACCTTATGCGATTCCAGGCATCTTAACAGGGGTGATTATTTCCATCTCCCGTGCGATTGGCGATGCGGCTTCTTTAATTGTTGTCGGAGCTGTGAGTTTTCTCACATTTAATCCTGGGTTGTTTCAGCGCTTTATGGCTCTGCCCATTCAAATTTATACCTATATCACTCGCCCTGAGCCTGGTTTTGCTAATGCAGCAGCAGCGTCAATCATTGTTTTACTGTTATTGATTTTGGTCTTAAATGGTACTGCAATATACCTTCGACAACGCTTCTCTACCTTTAAATAGGGTCTCAATTAAAGTTATGAGTTTTTAGCTTTAATTTAAAAAATGGCTCAGATGCCTCGTAATTATTTCGTGGCGTAAACTCAAAACTCAACGTTCAAAGCTTGAATGTAATAAATACTGGAAACTACACAATATGCGCTCACCAAAAAAATCTCAAAGCACGCAAACTAGCCCAGTTCTTAACGCCCAAGGTGTTAAAGTTTACTACGGTGATTTTCTGGCGCTTCAGGAAGTCGATATGGAAATTCCTGAAAGAAAAATCGTCGCCTTTATTGGCCCTTCAGGATGTGGAAAAAGCACCTTCTTGCGATGCTTCAACCGGATGAACGATCTAATACCTGGAGCAAGGGTAGAAGGCCAGATTAATTACCAGGGTAAAAACATTTATGATGGCAAGATTAATCCGGTAAAAATCCGCCGTCAAGTGGGAATGGTATTCCAGAGACCGAACCCTTTTCCAAAGTCAATTTACGAAAATATAGCCTTTGGCCCTCGTGCCAATGGTTATAAGGGAAATATGGATGAACTGGTAGAGCAATCGCTGCGACGAGCTGCGCTTTGGGATGAGGTGAAAGACAAGTTAAAAGAAAAGGGTACAGCTTTATCTGGAGGACAGCAGCAGCGGCTGTGCATTGCACGAGCGATCGCCATGAAGCCAGATGTTTTATTGATGGATGAACCCTGTTCTGCTCTCGACCCAATTTCAACTCAGCAGGTTGAAGAACTTTGTCGCGAACTTAAAGAACACTACACCATGATTATGGTGACTCACAATATGCAGCAAGCCTCGCGAATCTCAGATTTAACTGGCTTTTTCAATACAGAAACAGATGCGAGTGGCAAGCGGAGAGGAAAATTAGTCGAGTTCAGTCCTACCGAAGAAATTTTCGATTCGCCTCGTACTCAAGAAGCTAAGGCTTACATCAGCGGTAAGTTTGGTTGAGTCATGACAGTAAAAATGCCCGTTATTGCAGCAAGTCTTAGTGAGGATTTTGATGAGCAAGTGGCAATATACTCCCAAGCAAGGGATGCAGGCGATCGCGCAAGTTCAGCATTATCTTGTTAATGCTTTGCAAGCTATTGGACAATGGTGCCAACAACCGATAAGAAGTTGGTGGCACGGACGTTCTCTATGGCGCTTTGTATCCGTGTTTTTGGTAGGAGTTGGCTTGAGCATGGCGATCGCTGCTTGTGGCAGCAACGCTAACTCAGCTTCTAAGGGTGGAGACGTAAAATTATCCCTTGTCTCCTATTCGGTTACTCAAGCAGCTTACGAGAAGATCGTACCGAAATTTGTAGAAAAGTGGCAAAAAGAACATAATCAAAACGTCACTATCGAGCAGAGTTATGGCGGATCTGGTTCCCAAGCTCGTGCTGTCATTGATGGCTCGCAAGAAGCAGATATCGTCCATCTCTCACTTGCCCTTGACACCCATAAAATTGAGGAAGCCGGTTTAATTGAACCCGGTTGGGAAAGAAAATCTCCCAGAGGTGGCATTGTTACCCGTTCCGTCGTCGCTATTGTTACCCGCCCTGGCAACCCGAGAGGCATCAACACTTGGGAAGACTTGACAAAAGATGGTCTGAGTATCATTACCGCTAACCCCAAAACATCTGGTATTGCTATTTGGAATTTCCTGGCTTTGTGGGGTTCTGTGACTCAAAAAGGGGGCGATGAAGCTCAAGCCCGGGAGTTTGCAACCAAAGTCTATAAAAACGTCCCCGTGCTAACCAACAATGCGCGTCAGGCGAGCGATATATTTTTTAAGCAAGGTAAGGGAGATGTCTTACTCAACTACGAAGACGAGGTAATTTTGGCTCAGCAGAATGGTGAGAAACTACCTTCTGTGGTACCCGACGTTAACATTTCGATCGACAACCCTGTCGCTCTTGTAGACAGAAACGTAGATAAACACGGCACCAGACAAATTGCACAAGCATTTGTCGATTTTCTTTACACAACTGAAGCCCAACAAGAATTTGCAAAGTTAGGATATCGTCCCGTTAATCCTAGCGTGGTAGCAGAAGTAGCTCAGAATTATCCCCAACTCAAAACCCTCTTCACCGTTCAAGATTTGGGGGGTTGGGATGATGTCCAGAAGAAATTCTTTGCTGAGGGGGCAATTTTTGACCAAATTCAGGTTGCTGGCAAGATATGAGCCTGCTGATTACACAAGGGCGAGTCCAGCGCGTGCATCCCACTTTTGTAAAACGCCTGACGAGTAAACTCTAGGCGATACAAACGAAGGCTGCCTAGGCAGCCTTCTCCCGATTGCAGGTTCGCGTGGTTAGGCGCACATCCGGGCGCTCCTACAGATGATAAATTTTCAAAAATGGGATGTACGGATGTCAGGACGCGATCGCTACTTTTTCCCCTCGTCATCCCACTTAGCTGAGTTTGTCTACCCAGCCTGGAAAAGATGGCTTGAGAAAGATTCTGACCATCAACCATTTAATCTCGACACATCAACTGTAGATTAATTGCCTAAATTTTACAGCTCTTGGGAATTGGACAAGAGCGCCTGTACATGGCAATCTTTCCTCTGCTCCTTAGTGCCTTGTAATCAATGCGTAGCTAGGCTCTCGTGAGTTATTTTCCGAGTGGAGTTTCCCATCGAACCAGCCAGCCTCATCCCTCAGGTAGAAGTGTTCTTAGTTTTATGGTATTAAATGTACAGTAACTTGAGCGATTAACCGTAGATTCAAGGTATTCATCTAAACCTAATTCGGTTTGTTTATCAAGGGAACCAGTACTTAAGGAAAATGGGGAAAGAGTCGCTATGAGTATTTTGATTCAAGACGTATCTAAACGATTTGGCTCCTTCCAGGCGGTTTCAGAGGTGAATTTAGATATTAAAAGTGGCTCTTTAGTGGCGCTTTTGGGACCTTCTGGATCGGGGAAATCCACTTTATTGCGGCTGATTGCTGGCTTAGAGGCTCCAGACAGCGGCAGAATCAGAATTGCCGATCGGGATGTGACTCAGCAAAGCGTGCGATCGCGCGGCATCGGCTTTGTGTTTCAGCACTATGCGCTGTTTAAGCACATGACCGTCCGCCAGAATATTGCCTTTAGTCTAGAGTTACGCAAAGCGCCCAAAGTCAGGATTCGACACCGGGTAGAGGAACTTTTAGACTTGGTGCAGCTTAATGGGTTTGGCGATCGCTACCCATCTCAGCTTTCTGGGGGACAGCGGCAACGGGTGGCTTTGGCGAGAACCTTGGCTGTCGATCCCGAAGTCTTGCTGTTGGATGAGCCATTTGGAGCTTTGGATGCCAAAGTACGTAAAGAACTGCGAGCTTCGTTGCGACACTTACACGAACGGGTGAATGTCACCACCGTTTTTGTCACCCACGACCAAGAAGAAGCAATGGAACTTGCCGATCAAATTGTGGTGTTTAACAAAGGTCGGGTAGAACAGGTCGGGACTGCCGCAGAGATTTATGACCATCCAGCAACCCCGTTTGTGATGAGTTTCGTTGGCCCGGTGAATGTTCTACCAAGTTCTGCTGGTATTTTTCGCTTATCAAAGTTGGACTCGCCAACTTCTCATGTGTTTTTGCGTCCCCACGATGTCGCGATCGAGACTACGCCTGAGGAAAATGCTGCCCCAGCTAAGGTCAACCGCATTGTGCATCTAGGTTGGGAAGTTCAAGTTGAGTTGAGGTTTAAGGATGGTCAGGAAGTGACAGCCTATCTGACGCGCGATCGCCTGAACCAGTTGCAGCTGCAACCCCAGCAGCTAGTTTATGTCAAACCTAAACACGCCAAAACGTTCCCTGCATACTCATTAAATTGAGGCATAGGACAGCAACAACGTTACTACTTGGTGGTGCCCTTACTCAGAACACAACTCATGGGGTTGAGAGGAGCTGTGAAGACGAAATCAATCACTCCAGCTCCCAGCAGTGTAACGGCAAGGCTGAAAGCTATCACCCAACGGTCTGTCGGTTCGGAGGTATCCTCATCGATGGCATCGCGGATGGCAAAGTAATCCCCAAGAGCAATTAACACCGTCACCAGACCAACCAGGAGAACCGTAAACCTAATTTCCAGCCATTATTGGGACGGTGTGCCTCCCTTGGTGTGGAAGTTGCGAAGGCGCACGATGACGCCGAAATCCATCAGAGCGATCGCAGTCTGCTTCCACACCTAAGAAGTATTCTTAGAATCCCCCGCTTTATCGGCGTGGGGAGAATGTCAATCGGATTAAATTTCGTAGTGCCAGAATGGCTGTTGCTCTTGCAGAACAATGAAGCGATGAGGCAGGCGCTGAATAATTCCCCGCTTCTCAAATTCATTGAGCAGTCGCGTCACCGTGACTCTGGTAGAACCGATGAGTTCGGCAATTTCCTGGTGTGTCAAGCGCAAATCGATCTGTTTTCCTTGCTCGATTTCACGCCCAAACCTTTTCGCCAGCCAAGTTAACAGTCGCAGGAGGGAAGCGTCCACCGATTTGCAATGCAGAATCTCTATGAATTCTTGAAATTGCTGAATATGCAGAATCATAGACTCGGTGGCTTCGTGACACTTGCTAACCGGCAGAACTTTTACCTCTACCAGCGTTAGGCATTCAATTTGATAAGGGTTAGCCTTGGATAGCACTCTGCCAACAATATCTCCTGGTCCCCATAAACCGAGCGTGATGGTTGTGCCGTCTTCGAGCCAGGTTACGGTGCGAACTACCCCAGTCTCAATTTGCCAGAGATAATTCTGCTCTAAGGGTAATAGAGAGCGCCGAGAAAATGTACGTCGCTTCAGGTGAGCAGAGCTAGGTAATAAAAACGGGGAAGCAGTCATGGATAGTCATCCAATTTTAAAACAGCTACGAAAATCCAGAGCGATCGCAATTACAGTTGCCGAACGCTGGTTGCGGGGATGCGTTGAAGAGGTTTCACCAAATATACTATATTCCGCTAGGAAAACTGTGGATTAAAAAAACAAAATTGTCGCATTCCCGAAATTGTGCGGCAATTGATAGCACGGTATGCGAACAAGAATTGCTTGACTCGCTGGAATTGCCCGATTATTTGGGTGCAATTGTATTGATTGACTCTGTGCAGTCAAAAGCTGTGCAGTCAAAAGATGATGACGCGATCGCTCTAATGTACGATGCGGCTACAGGGGGCGGTTACGAGATAATCGGCTCATAGTAGAAAGCAAGGCTGTTGAAGGGAAGCGTTTAGATGTCCGAGCCATTACTCATCGTCGATGTGCAATCTGGTTTTATCAACGACTTCACGCATCATATCCCGGAGCGTGTTGTCCGCCTTCTCCAGCGTCACGAGTACGCGCCAATTCTGTTTACACGCTTTATCAATGTGTCCGACGGGCCGTACTATCGCTTTCTGAACTGGCACGGCTGCGACAGCGACGCAGAAACAAACCTTGTCTCAGAACTCGAATCCTTTGCCAAACCAGAACTTGTGTTCTCAAAGTCGGGACTGTGCGGAATGCCAGAAGAACTGGTGAACTACCTGCGCGAAAATTCGATTGAGCGGATTTCTGTCGTCGGTATCGATACCGATATGTGCGTGTTGAAGATTGCAATGGATCTGTTCGATATCGGCATTGAACCACTTGTACTGACTGATTGCTGCGCCAGTACAGCCGGTTTGCAAGCGCATTTGGCGGGACTAGCGGTACTCAGCCGCAATATTGGTGCCCAAAGGTTGCACGATGCGGGTCTTGGAGGAGGCATGCTAGCTGCGCCGTAGAAGCAGCAGATAAATAGTTCGGTTAGTAAAAAGACGCGAGAATTTTCCCTCTATAGAGACGCGAGAGACGCGAAGCAGCACCGCTTCGCGTCTCTACAATCTATGCAACCGAACGAATCATCTTATTTGTTTTTCTGGAGGGTTTTCGCTTGCTCCAGCGTGATTTCTTTCAATGACTGATAGGAACTAGCATTTGATGCCCCTTCAATCGCTTTAACAGCCAGATCCTGAACCTGCTTGAGGGCTGAATCGAGTTGTTTCGAGAGACTGAGAATTCGCGCATCCTGATTGCGAATCGTCTCCTCTAACGACTGAATTCTCTGTTCGTGCAAACGCTTTTGCATTTCCACATCTTTAGCATACAAATCAGACTTAATTTTGGTTTGGTAATGGGCGATGCCTTTGCCTTCTTCCTTGGATTTTTTGATAGCCGCTTCCAGTTCCTTAGGAAATACTTCTACCTTAGCTTTCGCCTCGTCATATTGTTTTTCTCGTTCAGCGATCGCTTTCTCCCGCTCATCCCACTGTTTTTCCTTTTCTTGTTGGAATTCTTCCAGATGCTTATACAAACCTTTCTTGGTTTGATCGTACTCGTCCTGGTTGATGTTGCGTTGAAGTTCTAGATCGTACTTATACTCTTTAGCATCCCGCTGTCGCGTTTTAGCTTGCGTTTCATTGCGCTCCTTAATCGAGCGTTTACGTTCTTCTTGCTCTTTGAACCAAGCGTTTTTTTGCTCTAGTGTTTCTTGTTCTAAATTTTCACGTCTTTGGCTAAGTTCCTCTTCAAAAGTTTTGGAACTTTCTTCATACTGTTGGATGAGCGTATCCAACATTCCTTCTGCGATTTCTAAATTATGTAGTTCTTCTAATTGTTTAACCTCTCTGGCGACTGAACCCCTGAGTTCTTGTAGCTTAGAAGCTTCTAATGTCAGTTTCTCTGACAACTCGCTGACAGCACTCCCGAATCCTAATTGCAGCTTTGCCAGACTTTCAATTACCCGCTCCATTTTTTGTTGATCCGCAGCAGCCTGATTCATTGTTATCCTCGATTCCAATGGTTGTTTGTCTTTAATCGCTGGTGGTTTACTTTGATTCAGTTGCTTCAGTTGCGAATCTAGCGCTGCTTTCTCTTTACTTAATTCCTCATACGCCGCTAAGATTTCAGCCTTGGTGTTTTTGTCGTTGGGTTTTCTTGCCATTGATAATCTCCTATTTTTGAGAACCGCTATTTATGGAGCCAGATAAAAGCGAATTTCTAATTTCTCTTTTCCGTGCCTGTTAATTTAGCGGAGGAGTTGTCAAAGGCTCTCATGGCAATATCTTGTGCTTGCTTCAAGGCAGCTTGAAGTTGAGCAGTCATTTCTGTTATTTGTTCAGATTGTTTTTGAATTGTCTGCTCTAGGGATTGAATTTTAAATTCATTCGCTTGTTTAGTCGCTTCCCACTCTTTTTCATACAAATCAGCTTGCACTTTAGCGTCTTGGTGAACGTCTTTAATTGCCTCTTCTCTGGCTTTTTTAACAGCATCCTCCAATTCTTTAGGAAATCCTTCTATTTTCTTTTGATGCTCCGTAAATTCTGCTTGACGCTTTGTCAGACTGTTTTCTCGCTCTGACCACTGTTTTTCTTTCTCTTTTTCAGATTGTTGCAATTCCCGTTCCAAGTTTCGCTTAATTTCTTCGTACTCATCTGTCTCTATTTTCCGAGTACGTTCTAAATCGTATTGATATTCTTCAACTTCCCGCTGGCGTTCGGCAGTTAATAGAGCATTTTGTTCTTGGAGTGTCGTTTCAAATTCTTCCTGTTCTTTTTGCCAAGATTTGCGGATGGTAGACTGTTGTTTTTCCAGTGCTTCCCGTTCGCTGGCTATTTTTTGTTCAAGTGATTTTAGGTTTTCTTGGTGTTCTTGCGTTAAGATGTGCAGCGCATCTGCGACGACTCTGATTTGCTGAAGTTCTTGCAAATGCTGCGTTTCAATGTCTAGCGCCCGTTTTAGTTCGTCTAACTTTGAAGTTTCACCCGTTAATTTTGCGGAGAGTCCAAAAACAATTCCGCCAAACTCTAATTGCAGATCGGCTAGACCTTTGACAATACTATCGATGGTATAAGTAGAAGCTGCTTGAAGAACTTCTTTGTTCTTTTCTTTTTCTGCTTCTTGTTCCTTAGTCGCGATTTTTGACTCGATTCTTTTCTTGTCTGCAATCAGTTGTTTGAAGGCTTCTAGAATCTGTTCTTTGCTGTCTTTGGATGCCACTTTATTCATGCTTTCTCTCCATAAAAAAGTTGCTCGGTTGTAGGTAAATTTCCTACAGCAGAGTGTCGCAATCTAACCGGGAACACAGCCTTTAAATAGAACAAATGTTCTATTTTTAGTGCAATATACTCAAGGAATTATGGCATTGTCAAGGGAAAATACGCCGGGAGACAGGTGTATAAAAAGTTACTTCCTGTAGATGGCCTGAGCAGGTAGTCGCCCATACCAACATTTCAGCAGGCACGGCAATGCCCTACTCCTGCACCAGGAAACGAGAAGGTGAGGTGGGGATGAGAGTTAGTAGGTTGATTGGGTAAGGGTTTGGTGAATTTGGTCTAACACTTCTGCCATCGATAGGGTGGGCACGCGCAGAATTTTGGTAGCGATCGCGCTGAGGATTTCCGGCAACTCTGAGGTAGCTTCATCGACCCCATCATTTTGATGCTCAAGCACCAAAATCGGCGGCAGAAAAGGCATCTGTCTCAAGGAAGCCAGCGCCTCCATCAAGGCTGGATTTAGCTCCATGTCTGCCAGATCGATCAGCAATAAATCAACGTTTTGCTGTTGAAGTTGCCGCAATACTTCAGTCCAAGACCGCGAAAGTATACTTCTAAACCCGGCTTTTTGTAGGTAGTGAATCAGAGGCGATGCCTTCGAGCTGCCCAGCTGGGGTTTAGCGAACAATCGAGGGTCGAAGGCTTCGCTGGTCGGGTAGCGATTGACGCTTGCCGACAAATCCATCAGCGATCGCGCATCGACAACTAAAATGCTCGGCTTGCAGCTCATCCCAACGGCAATCTGAATCACCTGCAATAAGGCTGCGGTATGATCGTTCCCATCTCCTGCCAAACAGGGAAAGACACAAAGACTGCTCACTTGATTTGCCGCCTCAGTGGTCGGGCGATCTAGCGTTACTAATGGTAGAGAAGCAAGGCTTGTCCGTGAGGCAAGTTGTTGGAGATAGACAAGCGGATCTTCTAGACCCCCACCATCGAGGATAACGACATCCGGCTGCCAAACGCGAGCCAGAAGTTCTGCCTGTTCTAGATCGTCGGCTTCTAGAACCCGGTGATTTGGCGAGAGTCCCAATGCGGTGGGCGAAAATTCTATCGCGGCTTGCTCAAGAGAAGTGAGATGTAAAATCGTCAGGCTGACGTTGGTGCATTGCTTTGGCTTGGTTAAACAAGTCAGGCTGTGGCGTAAAGTTTCCGCCTGGACTGGCAGCGTTAAAAAGCCATCTGCTCGGTTGGAGGCGGCTTGCTCTTTTTCGGCGTTAGCGGCTGTCACGATGACTGGAATGTGGCAGGTTTGGTCGTCTGATTTGAGCAGAGTCAGCACGTCCCAGCCGGAAAGCAGGGGCAAGCACGGGTTGAGCAGTATGGCTTGTGGCTGAAATCGCCGTGCTTTTTCGAGGGCTTCTGTCCCGGAACGAGCGATCGCAGCTCGATAGCCCAAACTGGTGAGTTGCTGAGTGAGATGGTCGATGTACTGGGGTGCGGCTTCGACGATCAAAATCAACCGATTGCGGTTCAAGGATGAACGATGGGGGGTGAAGGATGCATCCCGATTTTTTTGAGCCTTCATCCGGCTTCCTTCCTCCTTGCGCGTCGGGGGAATCGGAGGAAGTAGCAGGGTAAACTGGCTTCCCTCACCGGGTTTGGAGATAAAGGAAACATCCCCACCGTGCAGACGAGCCAAACCTTGGGTTAAAACCAGCCCCAACCCCGTCCCGTCAAAGCGGCGGGTCATCGGGTCTTCTAGCTGTTGAAATTTTTGAAAAATTAAATGTTGTTTTGCCTCTGGGATACCAATGCCAGTGTCCCAAACAGTAAAAGCAATCCAGCCTTCCCACCGACTAACTTTCAGTCCAATTTCGCCGCCCGCTTCGGTAAATTTGAGGGCGTTGGAAAGCAGGTGAGTGAGCATCTGGCGCAGACGCAAATCGTCCGCCACAATCGTTTCTAATCCAGGTTCGATACTGAGCGTAAAACCCAGTTCCTCTTTGGCGTTGCTGACTGGTTCATGCCCCGTCGCCGGTTGGTCTTTTAAGGTCTGGAGTTGTCTCGCTTGAGATAAGGCGCGATCGCACACTGTCAGAAAATTCACGGGTTCTGGCGACAGTTCCAACTGCCCCGTCTCCATGCGGGTCAAATCTAAAATATCGTTGACCACCGTCATCAACTGACGCCCACTCTGATGAATCAGCTTTGCATAGCGTTCCTGTCGCTCGTTCAGCTGTCCCAGTACCCGATCCTTGAGCAAGCTGGATAAACCCAGCACGGAAGTTAGGGGAGTCTTCAGTTCGTGGCTGATACAGGCTAAAAACTCATCTTTCATCCGGTTGAGTTGCACCAAATCCGCATTTTTAGCCGTTAGTTCCTTGGCAACCTGCTGCTGTTCCGTGATATCAGTTGCCATCACCAGCCATAAGTCAGTGCCGAGTGCTGAAGATTGCGGGTCAGGATTCAGTGAAGAGGAAGAAGCGGGAAGATAAGGATTTCCTCGGAACTCCTGTACTGGGGTTTTGCCTAAGGTTTCGAGAAGTTCTAACTCAGCCCCGTTCTGCCACAGGGGAATTTTGACAAACTGCCAAATGCGCTCGTTGCTCTTTTTCCAGGTTCTAGAAGGTTGGGTTGCTGAGGAATTATCGAGAGGGTTATTTAGAGTCAGGGTGGCTTCTGTCGCTGACATCACGCTGGCAGAATCACCGCTAACAGAGGCTTCATCTGCACCCAAATCGGATCGGTTGCTTTGCTTTGAAGGCTCCCATCGCCGAGCAGGCTGAATTTCCTGGGCGCTAGAACTTCCGACGAATATCTCGCTCCACACCGAGGGCAAGGAATCTAATCTGGCAGGTGCCTCTTGCTGTACTACGGGTGGGTTAAAGCTTTCCCCAATCTGCTGACGCCAAGTTAGGTTCTGGGCGATCGCTTGTCCAGAACTTGTTTGCAACCTTAAAGGCAATGGCAGTTGTTCCAACAGTTGCACTAAGGTTCTGTGCCCGCCGTGCGATTGCCCCACTTGTCCCCCTGTCGGCTTCTCCGCAGCAGGGCGTTGAACTGTGTTTGTTGCGACTGACCAAGGGAAGGGCGGTTTGCGTAGATGTCCGGATGCCTGGAGGGCGGCTTCTCGGAGCGGGGTTACTTCCCGCAAAGCGATTGCGTCTTCTTGGAGTTCTCCTGGGGTATAGGCTTGGGAAGCTCTCTTCTGACTACTGCCGATGCCCCATTCCTCGCTGCCTTCGGCGGTTGCCATGAATTTCAAGATCCGCTGGCTATCTAACAAACCCAAGAATTGATGAGTGGGATCGACCACAGCCCAATGTTGCGGTGTTTGGGAATTGCATGAGCGCAAATACAGGCGAAATTCCTTCAGAGACAGCTGACTCGGTAACGTTGTCAACCGTTCAATCAGAGGAAAATTTAGATGACACAGGGGTTGCTGTAAATCCAGCGTCAAAGGAGCAACTAAATAATTTTTTTGGCTGAACGAATTTGTTACTAGAAGATGAGGCATCATTGCCCGCAGATTGATGACTCCCAGTGGATGTTGTTGTTCGCTGACCACCACCAGGCGATCGCAACTACCAGAGCTAAAAATCTCCAGCACCCTCACCAATGCCACTGTTTGTTCGCAAACGGGAACTGGCTCGATAAATTCCTTTAAACTGGGAGTGGATATGGACATGACCAACCTGGCTAGGGGAAAGTGCAACAAGAACGCACGCAGTACGTCGCCGCTCGAATTCATCGCTGAGGCTCAGTAGGTGCGGAGAGCGCTTGGGTTTTTCCCTGCCTACAGCCTATAGGTATTTAAAAAGGAGTTGACAAAGGTTGAATTTCGTAGAGCTAGTTTTAAAAAAGCAAAAACAAGGTACTGCTCAATTATGCCTCGGTCGAGGGGGCTTCTTGAGCCTACTAATTACAATTAATAACAATTGGATTAATGATTAAATTAATATTAAGTAGTTAATGAAGAATGCCGGTGAGAGATCCTCCTCCTGAGAGATGTCTCCAAACAAACAGTAATTTAATTTCTACTCTAGAATAGTTAAAGTTTTGCATCATCCGCTGTCTATTTGTACTTTTGTGCGCTCGGAGTCGCTGGCACAGTCCTTACGCGATTCATTGTGCAGCGAATCCCCCAAAGAAGCGATCGCCGTAGAACATCGCTATCTTCTAAACCAGATATCGTCCTTACCGGAGTTGTTTGACTGGGTTGAGCAGTACAAGCAACAAATTGATTGTTTGGTTTTACAAGAAGACTCATCGTTGCGTCCCCTCGTCAATCGTTTGTACGAACAAGGCATACTGCTGCCAGTTGTGATTTTATCTGGGGTAGCAGACGAAGCCAGTCAGGGAGCGACCACCCTAGAGGGGCAAAATCCCCCCCGTACCGCCCCGAATTCTACCCAAGCCTTGGAGACTTACATCTACCACCCTGGGGAAGTTTATGTAGCTGCAACCGAAGCGGACAAAATCGCGCGGTTGATTGAACGGGCGATCGCTCAGTTTCTTACTCTTGCTCCCACCTGTCTCCTGCCAGATCGCTCCATCACCGTCGATCCAATCACCGAGTTGCATACTCAAAATTTTCTCATGCTACAGCAGCGACGGCTGTCTGAAAAACTTAAGGAGCGATTAGGATACTTGGGTGTGTACTATAAGCGAAATCCACAGTCTTTTTTCCGCTATCTATCCCGAACCGAGAAGCAAGAACTTTTACAGCAACTCCGAGCAGAATACCGCAAAATTGTTCTCAGTTACTTTTCCACAGAGAGTACACTGAATCAAATAATCGACCAATTTGTGACAACGGCTTTTTTTGCCGATCTCTCTGTTTCTCAAATTGTTGAAATTCACATGGAATTAATGGATGATTTTTCCAAAAAACTGAAATTAGAGGGGCGGAGTGAAGAAGTATTACTGGACTATCGACTGACTTTAATTGATGTCATTGCTCACCTGTGCGAAATGTATCGCCGTTCCATTCCTAGAGAGTCATGAGTTTGCGCTTTAAGCGATTCATTTAAAGCAGACTCCAAAAAACCTTAGACTTTAGACAATCCCGATTTCCCACTCCAAAACTCTTACCCTAATCCCTAAGCTATGAGTGCGCTAAAGAAAACTTATGTTCTCAAGCTCTACGTTGCTGGAAATACTAGCAATTCTGTACGAGCTTTGACAACACTCAAAAATATCCTCGAACACGAGTTTCAAGGTGTCTACGCTCTCAAAGTGATCGATGTTCTCAAAAATCCGCAACTGGCAGAGGAAGATAAAATATTAGCCACACCCACCTTAGCAAAAGTATTACCACCTCCAGTCCGCAAAATCATTGGGGATCTTTCAGATCGGGAAAAAGTCTTGGTAGGGCTAGATATTCTCTATGAAGAACTTGCTGAAGCCGAAGCGGATTTATAAACTTTAATTCGGACTGAAGACTTTAGACTTTAAACTGTTGTAGGTTTCCTAGCCCGTTTCTGCAAGTAGAGCCAATTTTTGCGACGGAAGAGCGATGAGTAAAACTAATCCGATTGAGCCACAAGCCGAATTGGCTCCGGTGGGAGTACAAAAAATCCGGACGATGATTGAAGGCTTCGATGATATTAGTCATGGAGGCTTACCTTTAGGGAGAACTACCTTATTCAGTGGTACTTCTGGAACTGGCAAGACATTATTTGCCGTTCAATTTCTTTATCATGGAATTGCCTATTTTGATGAGCCTGGGGTATTTGTTACCTTTGAAGAATCTCCTACCGATATCATCAAAAATGCCTCCAGTTTTGGTTGGGATCTGCAACGCTTAATTGATGAAGGAAAGTTATTTATTCTGGATGCTTCACCCGATCCGGAAGGGCAGGAAGTCGTCGGGAACTTTGACCTTTCCGCCCTAATTGAGCGGATTCAGTACGCCATTCGTAAATACAAAGCCAAGCGGGTTTCTATCGATTCTGTCACCGCTGTTTTTCAGCAATATGATGCTGCTTCTGTGGTACGAAGAGAAATTTTTCGCTTAGTAGCTCGCCTCAAACAAATTGGCGTCACTACGGTGATGACGACGGAACGGCTCGAAGAATATGGCCCGGTGGCGCGGTTCGGAGTAGAAGAGTTTGTTTCCGATAACGTGGCAATTGTCCGCAACGTTTTGGAAGGAGAACGCCGTCGTCGCACGATTGAAATTCTTAAACTTCGTGGCACCACTCACATGAAAGGGGAATACCCTTTCACCATGACCAATAATGGCATCAATATTTTCCCGCTAGGAGCGATGCGGCTCACCCAGCGTTCTTCTAATGTCCGGGTGTCTTCGGGTGTTAAAACCCTTGACGAAATGTGTGGAGGTGGATTTTTTAAAGATTCTATCATTCTGACAACGGGTGCCACGGGTACTGGCAAAACGCTTTTAGTCAGCAAATTTTTGCAAGTTGCCTGTACGAACAACGAACGTGCCATTTTGTTTGCCTACGAAGAATCTCGTGCCCAACTGTCTCGCAACGCCTACTCTTGGGGCATTGATTTTGAGGAGATGGAACAAAAAGGATTGCTGAGAATCCTTTGCACCTATCCAGAGTCGGCTGGGTTAGAAGACCACTTGCAGATGATTAAGTCGGAAATTGCTGAATTCAAGCCGTCTCGCATTGCCATTGATTCGCTTTCGGCATTAGCTCGAGGCGTCAGCAACAACGCCTTCCGGCAGTTTGTGATTGGGGTTACAGGTTATGCCAAGCAAGAGGAAATCACTGGCTTTTTTACCAATACCACAGACCACTTTATGGGTTCCCACTCGATTACGGATTCCCATATTTCCACCATTACAGACACGATTTTGATGCTGCAATATGTGGAAATTCGCGGTGAAATGTCCCGCGCTATCAATGTCTTTAAAATGCGGGGTTCGTGGCATGAAAAAGGCATCCGCGAGTACACGATTAGTGATGCAGGAGCTGAAATTAAGGATTCGTTCCGGAATTACGAACGAATTATCAGTGGTTCTCCTACTCGGATTGCGGTTGATGAAAAGAGCGAACTCTCCCGAATTGTCAGAGGGATGAGGGAAAACACTGACGATACAGAAATCTAATACTGCTTTCAGCATCTGGAATCGGTAACAACTCTATCTTTAGGCTTATATCCGAAGATATACGGATATAAGCATTTTCTCACCCACAACCCGGAGTGCGGTCATTTTTCCTAATTTGGAAACAGATTGAAAACGGTTAAATCGCCTAGAAGCCTTGATTTTACGAGAAAATCCAGAATTTATTGTCTTGAAAATTTCAGTCTTCTTTACAGAAACTTTATACTTCTGCGGTCAGCTCTCTTTTTATTTAAAGCTTAAGTAAAGATAAGCTCTCAGCCATAGCAATATTTTTGAAGGAAAGATTAAATATAAAGAACATCAGTCCGGATATTTACGGAGTTACCCGAATCTTTAAGGCTGGGGTACTGAAGAATACAAAATAGTCGCTTTCATCCAACCACAGCCTAGGGGAGGAGATTGAGTCAAATGCCGACCTTAAAAAAATCTCAACTTCAGTTAAACAATTTTCAACTGCTCAATGAGATATTTTTCCCGAAAAACTATGAAGCTGATTCCAGATTGAATCTGAAGCAAATCTGGGAGAAAGCTTCACTGCAATGGGAACAAACTACCCCTTCTCAAAAAACTCCTAAAGAAATTTGGGAGAATATTCCGACAGGCAAACATTTTGATTCGATTTTGGATCTGGGTTGTGGATATGGCAGACATGCTGCCTATCTTTCAAAACAAAAAAAAATTACCTGCAATCAGTATTACGGAATAGATATTTCCGAAAATATGCTGCGTCGGATGTTGACCTTTCATAAGGCATACAATTTATTCTCTTCATCGGATTTTTCTTTGATTTGTATGCCAATGGGTCAGTTGCCCTTTGAGGACAATTCAATAGAATTTGTAATCTCAAGTAGTGTTTTTCTTCACCTAGAAAAACAACAACTCAGCAAGAACCTGGCAGAAATTGCTCGTGTCATCAAGCCAGGGGGAGTCTTTATTTTTGAGGATTTATTTTACAACCGATACTGTCCGGCAAATATTCTGGATAACGTTTTGAGGAAAGTCAGGAAATCCGGACTCAATTTAGCCGATTTAAAGCAATACTCGTTGCGGGAAATCAACTGGCTGCTGAAAAATTCCCAACTCTCGCAAAAATGCCCCCAATACATGATAAAACCCCATAAATCTGCCCTGCTACCAGAACAACTGAGGGGAGTTGATATTTCTGCTTCGCCAGATATTGAGCGGGAAGTGAATCCTTCCAAATTTTTAAAAGGGATTTTGGCGAGTGGTTATTGCGTTTACTCGAAAGGTTAAAGTTTAAAGGCTAAAGAAGAGACGCGATCGCGCCTCTTCTTTTTAGAGCTTTCAACGAGCATGGAGGGATTCGAACCCCCGACCCTCAGAACCGGAATCTGATGCTCTATCCACTGAGCTACATGCCCTAATAACTTGAATAGTATAACATTTTTTGGGATTTAGCAATTCGGGCATTCCAGATGCTGTTACTTTACGGTAAATTGGTCAGCGGTTGGGCGATGCCTCTCAAAGAAAATGATTCGCTTTGCACCTGACGCCAGAAGTCTTCATTTTGATTGCTCCTGGTCTATATCAGCCTTTTTTTTGCTGCTGAATCGGAATCTCTATAATAAACTCTACGCCCTGTAAGGGTGACGAAATACAGCGAATCTGTCCCCCGTGACGTTCCACCACAATCGAGTAGCTGATAGACAATCCCAAGCCAGTGCCAGCTCCCACCGGCTTCGTCGTAAAGAAGGGGTCAAATATCTTCTTTTGCACTTCCTCTGTCATGCTAGGCCCATTATTCCCAATCCGGATTGCAACCCGATCCTCCTCTACAACAGAGGTGCGAATCCAAATCGTAGGTGATTGTTCATGATTCATGGTTGATTGTTCATGGTCATGACCCGCGAACGATAAACCACAAACCTCTTCTAAGGCATCGATTGCATTACTGAGAATATTCATAAATACCTGATTCAACTGACCTGCATAACAGGCCACTTTAGGCAGGCGAGCAAATTCTTTAACCACCTCAATCCCCAATCGTTTTTTCTGGGGTTTGAGCCGATGCTGCAAAATTAACAAGGTAGATTCAATGCCTGAATGAATATCTACTGGCTTCATTTCTGCTTCATCCAAGCGCGAGAAGTTTCTCAATGACAGCACAATGGATTGGATACGTTCGGCTCCTACCTGCATGGAAGACAAGATTTTTGGGAAGTCTTCTTTCAAATATTCCAATTCAATTGTCTCCATCTCTCGCTGAATTTCTGGAACTGGATTGGGGTAAAACTGCTCATACATCTGTATAAGATTGAGCAAGTCTCGCGCATAGTCATTTGTAGGGGCAAGATTGCCGTAAATAAAATTGACTGGGTTGTTAATTTCATGGGCTACTCCCGCCACCAGTTGCCCAATACTAGACATTTTTTCTGCCTGAATCAGCTGGGCTTGGGTGCGTTGCAATGCGCTTAAAGTGAGTTCTAGCTGTTGTGCTTTCTCTCGTTCTCGCGCTTCTGCTTGCCGCAGCGCCTCCAGATTAGATAACTGAAGATGAAGGTTGATGCGTGCTAGAAGTTCATTTTTCGAGATTGGTTTAATGAGATAGTCGTTGGCACCAGACTTAAATCCTTCTACCAGGTCTGATACTTGATTTTTGGCAGTTAACATCAAAATGGGAAGTTCGTTCAGCGAATACTGTTCGCGAATTTTCTTGCAAACTTCATAGCCAGTCATGCGCGGCATCATTACATCCAATAAAATGATGTCAGGTCTTAACCCCTGCGCGATCGCTGCCAATGCTTCTATGCCATTAAAGGCTTGAGTTAAGGAATAGTTTTGCTCCGATAGATAGTTGACCAGCACCTGCACGTTAACTGGCTCATCATCCACTATCAAAATCTTGATGTCGCCACTTTGGGTTGCAAATTGCTGTTTAGCAGGTTGCAGGTTTCCAAGTCGAGGTTTCAATTCTTTAAACTTAAACCTTTCTTCAACCTTCAATTCTTCAACCTTCACCTCTTTCGAGAGGGGTAGGGTAAACGTAAATTGGGAACCAACGCCCATTTGAGATTCTACGCAAATTTCCCCATTGTGCAATTCCACTAGCTTTTTAGTAATCGCCAGACCAAGACCAGTCCCTCCATAAATTCTTGCTGTTGAGCCATCAGCTTGTTCAAAAGATTCAAAGATTTTGCCAAATTTCTCTGGGGGAATACCAATTCCCGTATCGGCAACGGTAATCGCTAGATAAGGTAAATATTCAGCGTTAGAAGAATCTTCCTTCTGCTCCTCCTCGACCACAGATGCCGACACTTCTACTACACCAGAATCAGTAAATTTAATAGCATTTCCGACCAGGTTGTAGAGAATTTGTTGCACCCGATCTTCATCAGCATTAACAGACGGTGTATTGGGAGAAATTTTATTGAGCAGTTGCAAAGATTTCTTACCAATTAGAGGCTGGCTGAGAGTCAGCACTACGTTGGTAATTTCTCTCATTCCCACCGGCTTGATTTTAAGTGGTAGATTTCCATGTTTCAGTTTAGAAAAATCAAGGATATCGTTGATCAAATTGGATAGCCGGTGAGCGCTCGATACTACCATCGATAGATTATAAATTGTCTTCTCAGGCAAATGCCCCGTTACACCATCTATCAAAGATTCGGTAATGCCAATGATGCCATTAAGCGGGGTGCGGAGTTCGTGGGAGGTATTTGCCAGAAACTCGTCTTTTAACTCCTCCATCCGTTTGCGTTCGGTAATGTCTTGGAATCCACTCAGCATTGCTTGCTCGCCGTTGAATGCGATTGGCTGAATGGATAAATTAATCCAAAATGGCGTTCCATCTACCTTTTTCGCCTGAAATTCGTAGTTGCGGACGTACCCATTTTTAGCCAGTATCTTCAGCAACTCTTTTCGAGCCTCAGGATCGTAATGAAATTCTTGTGCCTGACGATCTATCAATTCTTGCGTGGATAGACCCAAAGTTGAGCTACACGCCATATTCGCATACAGAATTTGGCTGTCAGATACACGACTTATCAGTAGAGGAACCGGAGTAGTTTCGGCAATCAATCGAAATCGCTCTTCGCTTTCGCGTAAGCGATTTTCTGCCTGCTTGCGCTCGTCAATTTCTTGCTTGAGGTCAGCATTTAATGCTGTCATCTCATCATAGAGTTTGGCATTCTCTAGAGAGATAGCAATTTGAGAAGACAGCATTTCCAAAACTTTCAATCGGTCAGGTGTAAAAGCATTAGTCGTCAGATTGTTTTCAAGATAAAGCAGACCAATTAGATGCGTTTGCTTAATAATGGGAAGACATAATATAGATTTAGGCTGATATTGTAAAACGTAAGAATCTGATTTAAATAAGCCTTGGTTAGTGGCATCGTTTAAAACTAAATTATTCTTCGTTCTTTTTACATAATTGACAATAGCAGGAGAAACCTTCTGACTGGATTCTACGGGAATAAATTGGAGAACAGTTACCTCAGCCCGATCAACTTCTCCCTCAGCAGCGATCGCTAAGTTGCCTGATTCTTCCAGAATGAGAAAGCCTTTCTGCGCTCCAGCATTCTCAATCACAATTTTCATCAACTTTTCTAACAACTTGTCTAAAACGATCTCACTCGCTAAGGTTTGGCTGGCTTTCACGACTGTCGTTACATCCAACAATCCCGAATCGCTGCCAGTACTAGAAGAAATTATGTTGCTCAGACTCCCAGCTTTGCCGGTTACAGATACTCCGGAAAAGAACTGCGGATATTTTTCTTCCACATCATTCACTTTAGCGATCGCGCCCCATTTAAGATAGCCATAGTGAGCTTCCAGAATATGGGCTTTTGCCAGCACAGTGTATCCTTTACCGAGAAAGAACTTTGCCGCTAGTTCATTGGCTATCGCTTCGTTCTGGATATAATCATTTTCTCTAGCTGAGTTAATTGACTTTTCATATAAATCCAAAGCCTCCCCCTCTTTGCCGGTAATTCGCGCTATTTCAGCGGACATTAGTAAATATTTGTGCAAAAAGTTGTCTGGGCAAGCTTCAGACCACTTCCTCATCTTTTCCAGATTTATCAATATATTTTTCATTGCCTGCTCTTTCTCTGCTTCCAGCAAAGTAGGATAAAAAGCTGTTTGAATTAAAGTAGAGTAAAAATAATGTTCCGGTATCATGATGGTCGCGAAAGGAATCGAGATCAGGGTTTCCCCTTCTGCGATCGCTTTCATCGCATCATCATATTCCTCGTATAAATAAAGTAGTTGAGCCTTTAAAATACAATAAGTAACATAAAGAGCTGGAACTTTTTTCAATTCATCCCAATGCTCTTCCTCTTTAAAATTATTATCGTTAAAACTTGTTTTTTGTTCTGTTTCTCCTTTTAAACTTAAAGCAAACTTTTGGATGACTAAAAACATATCAATAAAAGAGCGTATTTTCTTTTTAGAGGTAAACTCTAAATATCTTTGCGCTTCTTGATAAACTTCATCCAAATTATCTCCTTTAAATGTTAATTTAACAGCTCGGTAGTAAGCTGAATAAGTAGCCCATTGAAAATCGCCAATTTCAATTCCGTTCTGAAAACCATTTTTTAGATATCCCTCACACTCTGTCCTCAAATGATTTTTCCAGTGACTAATATACGAACCGAAAATCATGTTGAGTTTACATTTGAAAGTTATATTATTAAATTTTTCATTCACTTTTAAGGCTAATTCACCATATTGATAAGCTGATTCAAACTCATCTCTTCCTGCCAGAGTCCATCCATAGGACATATAAGCAAAAGAAGTAACATTTGAATTGCCATATTTTAAAGATATATTCACCATTTTTAACATTATTGAATCAAATATATGCTTCCCAATAAATCGGGCAGGCGGAGTCATATTTATAAGAATTTTGGTAGCAGCTACTTTCTCCAAATCGGTCATATCTGGCGCATCAATCAAATCTTTAACCTCTCTCCCTGCCAGATTAGCTTTAACCTTTTGGGTCTCAGATTCTATTAGTTTCCTTAGTTCCTTTTCACCATCGGGGAGAGAGATACCAAATAACCTCAATCCTGCTTTACCGATTTCAATCGCTTCTTTAGTTTTCATCAAGTTAGTTGTATATATAATTATTTTCATAATATATACACTTGCTTTTTCTAAATTAGACGTGGCTTTATTTAAAATAATTTCAAAAAACTTTTCACATTTATCAATATTTCCGTTCAGGTATTCGCATTCTGCGCGTTCTTTATAAAGAGATAATATTAACGGATGCTGGAATTCCCAGTCCTTCTCTGAAAGCAGTTCCATTCCAGCAGTTATATATTTTAATGCCGGTTCAAAAGCTGTAGATAGCTTTGCTTTTTTACCAGCGGTTAGATTTAAATTTGCTAGTTCATATCTTTCCTTTTGATTAGTTATGATATCTTTGCCGCAATTAAGCTGATTAACTATATCAAAAATTTTATCTTCTAGTTCTTCTCGATCTGTATTTTTAAGTAATAGCTGACCTACTTTGAGATGAACCTGTTGTTTATCAGTTTCTGGTATTAAGGAATAAACTGCCTGCTGTACGCGGTCATGCAGAAATTTGTAGGCAACAGCTAAATCATTATTGAGAGAAACATTTAAAGTATCTTCTGTATAATCTTGAACGTATTTATATGCATTCCCAATGGGTAGAATCAGCCCTTCCTTAAGGGCTTCCCTAAGTTCAACAGAAGTTTCTACCTGAGACTTTTCATTAACAATCGATAAAACTTTTAAATTGAATTCGTTGCCAATACAAGCTGCAAGTTTTAGGGATTTCTGAGTAGACTCAGACAGCTTTTTAACTTTTATCACCATTAACTCAACTACATTATCCGTGATTTGCATTCCTCGAATTTTTTTCAGATCCCACTGCCAACATCCCTGTTTTAAGTTAAAGTTAAACAAATTTTCTTCATAAAGAGATTTTAAAAACTGAGTTAAAAAGAAGGGATTACCATTAGTTTTATTAAAAACTAACTTTGCCAAAGAATTCGTTTTTGTTGATTCAGATTTAAATGTGTCGGCAATCAGTGAATTAACATTGTTAATAACCAAAGAGTTCAGAGAGATATTATTTACTGCAATATCGCTCTTTTTCAGTTCGTCCAATGTCAGCATTAAAGGATGAGTTGCACTCACTTCATTATTTCGGTAAGCCCCAATCATGAGTAAGTATTTACTATCCGGATCGGTCATTAGCAGATAAATTAATTTTAATGAGGCTGAATCGGCCCATTGTAAGTCATCTAGAAATAAGACTAGGGGATGGTCTTTTGTCGTAAAAACACTGAGAAACTTTTGAAAAACTAAATTTAATCGATTTTGGGCTTCTGTCGGAGCAAGTTCCGGAACTGGTGGCTGTTTGCCGATAATGAGTTCCACTTCTGGAATTACATCAATAATGACTTGACCGTTGCAACCTAGAGATTCTAATAGTTGTGTTTTCCAAAAGTCTATTTTTTCTTGGGTTTCTGTTAAAATTTGTCGAACTAATTCTTGAAAAGCTTGAATTAAGGAAGCATAGGGAATATTCCGTTTAAATTGGTCAAACTTGCCGGAAATAAAATAGCCTCTTTGCCGTACAATTGGTTTATGAATTTCATTAACTAAAGCTGATTTACCAATTCCAGAGAATCCTGAAACTAGCATCATTTCAGTCGAGCCAAGGCTGACTCTTTCAAAAGCTGCCATTAGAGAAGCAATTTCAGAGTCTCGACCATAAAGTTTTTGGGGGATTTGAAATTTATCAGAGATATCGTGTCTACCGAGTGGGAAATCGCTAATTTTCCCTGTACTTTCTAGATGGGTTAGACAAGTCTCTAGATCGGCCTTGAGTCCAAAGGCACTTTGATAGCGATCTTCAGCATTTTTAGATAATAATTTCATTACGATGTCAGACACCGCTGGTGGAATGTTTGGATTCAGATGATTGGGTGGAATTGGAAGGCTGGCAATATGGCAGTGAACTAACTCCATCGGATCGTTAGATTGAAAAGGCACCCTTCCAGTTAGCATTTCGTAAAAGGTGACACCTAAGGAATAAAAGTCGGTACGATAATCAATTGAGCGATTCATTCTCCCCGTTTGCTCTGGTGATATGTATGCAAGGGTGCCTTCTAGCAAATTGGGGTTGCCAATCATCTGGTTTTCTCTGGACAGACGCGAGGCAATGCTAAAATCGGTAATTTTTACCAATCCCGTTTCCGGATTAATAAGGATATTTTGAGGCTTAATATCCTTATGAATAATGTTATTTTGATGGAGTTGACTAATTGTTTCTGAAACATTAATAACTATTTGAATATTTCTTTTTAAATTAATTTTGTTTTTTAAGAGAAAATTTTGTAGTGAATCTCCTCCAAAATCTTCCAAGATTAAAAACCAATATTGATTATATTTTTCTAGTTCTAAAGGTTTAACAATTCCTGGGATAGGTAAGTTATAAGCAATTTCATATTGATGTTTAAGCTTGGCAATTTCCGTGAGAGCTGGATACTCTTGCCAAAGACTCTTAACAATAACAGGTTGCTCATCATGATGGCGATATCCTCGATAAACAACGGTTTTTGTTCCCTCGTAAATTTTTGATGTGATTGTATAACCTGGAATTTTTAGCATAATTTGGTTTGGGTTTCAACTGGCAACTAGAGTCAAATACAGCGTTCCACTGGTCAGGAATATGCCAGGGTATTTATACAGTAATCGTTCGCCAAAGTGCAAAGTTAATAATCTGGCTACAAATGTTGCTGTCAGCCTATCTTTGGTATAAGGTTAGCGACAAAAGTAATGACGCAGACTAAATTTAAACGGGGGATCAGTGTAAGAACTTCTGTATTTAAATGTTCAATCTGCTGGCAACACAGTGTCAGAATTGCTGATTCTGCTCTTGATGCCTAAAAAACAATCCAGCTTTGCTGTTTTCTGGGCATAGTGGTCTACCAAGGCGGTGAGTATTCTGATTGTACAGAGTGACGGCTGTGGCATCACTGTGTAGTAGAAACAAGCAATATTAAAACTCTTAATATAACCAATCTTTACGGGTAAACGGCAATTTCCACGCTTTATCTGCTCGTCGCCGCAATAGGACTTGATAAAGCCCCATGTGGTTCTGTTCAAAGGCAAGAGCGAAACCGATGAGATAGAGCCGCCATAATCGTACTTTACGTTCACTGCTGAGGGCGATCGCTTTCTCCATCACTGCATCCAAATTAGCTGCCCAACAGCGCATTGTTTTGGCGTAATGCATCCGCCAAGCATCAACATCGACAATCTCCCATCCCGTCTCTTCAGCGACAGCTAAAGAATCGGACAACCTGGACAGCTCTCCGTCTGGGAAGATATAACGTTGAACAAAGCGCTCGTTGAGGCTGGAACCGTCCCATTTTTCTGAGGCGGTGATGCCGTGATTGAGAAACAAACCCCCAGGCTTCAAGGTAGATAAGGCACTCTGAAAATAAATGGGGTAGTTTTTAATTCCTACGTGTTCAACCATCCCAACTGAAACAATTTTGTCAAAGGTTGGCGTTTGGGGTAAGTTGCGATAGTCGAGAAGCTCGACTTTTAGCTGGGTGTCCAAATCTTCTTTGGCGATCGCTTGTTGGTTAAAAGCCAGCTGCTCTTTACTCAGAGTAATACCATATCCCTTCACTCCGTAATGAGTTACAGCCCAGCGTAGCAAAGCTCCCCAGCCACAGCCAATATCTAATAAATATTCACCGGGTTTTAATTGGAGTTTACGGCAGATCAAATCAAGCTTTGCCTGCTGAGCTTCTTGCAGGCTCATCTGAGGATGTTCAAAATAGGCACAAGAATAGACGAGTAAAGGATCGAGCCAAAGACGGTAAAAATCATTGCCGACATCATAGTGATATTGAACAACTGCCAAGTCGCGATCGCGACTATGAGCGATCAATTTCTGCCAAGGTGATTTCTCTGGCTGCGATAAAGGCAATTGGGGTAGACTCAGTGCTTCCATCCAAGCTTTGATTGCTTTGCTGCGATCGCATTGGGAAAAGGAAAGCGCTTCTAACGGGACTTAAACAGATTTCAAGCCCAAATAAAACCCAAAGCAGCTTTATAGGCTGAGAATACATCTCGATTAGCGTTCACCCACTCCATAAAACGGAAAGACATCGCTGTCCG